>JAFDZL010000433.1 GCA_018266935.1 Bacteroidota bacterium
CGCGCCTCGCCCTGGTTCCTCGTGGCGTTCGGGTTGATCGGTTCGGGTATATCGGCCGTTTCGCTCGTGTCCATACCCGGTAATGTGGGGAACAACAACCTGTATTCTTTCCAGTTCATCCTCGGTACCATCGTCGGTTACCTGTTCATTGCGTTTGTGCTGACGCCGATCTATTACAAACTAAAGCTGGTGTCCATCTACACTTACCTTAACGTCCGCTTTGGTAATGTTACCTATAAAACCGGTTCGCTGTTCTTCCTGGTATCGCAGTCGTTCGGCGCGGCGCTCAGGCTGTTGCTGTCCGTCAAGATATTGCAATACGCTTTTTTCGACGCAATGCATATCCCCTATTTTCTTACCATTATCATCGTGCTGATACTGATCTGGCTTTACACCAATAAATCGGGGATAAAAACCATCGTCTGGACCGACGCCCTGCAATCGTTCTTCCTGATCACGGTGATCATAGTCTCTATCATTGCCATAAAAAATTCACTGAACCTGTCGGTCAGCGGAATGATCGGTGCTATTGTCCATCACCCCTACGCCAAATTGTTTGACTGGAATTTCGATTCCGGCTCCAACTTCTTTAAACAGTTTGTATCCGGCCTGCTCATCACCGTTGCACTCGTCGGGCTCGACCAAAGCATGATGCAAAAAACGCTGACCATCGCCAATATCAAGGGTGCGCGAAAGAACGTGCTGGCCTTCAGCTTTTTCATCGCCGCCGCGCAGACGCTTTTCCTGGGCCTGGGCGTTTTACTTTACATTTTTGCCGAAAGGCACAGCATCAAACTGGATTCACAAAATGGGCAGTTCGTGAATACCGACGGATTATATCCCTATCTCACTTTGCACTATTTCGGACAGATAGGCGCTATTGCTTTCTTCATCGGTGTTGTGGCTTCGACCTTTGCCAGTATCGATGCCTGCATTACAGCGTTAACGACAGCTTTCAGTTATGACTTCCTTGATTTCGAGAACAGACCGCATGAGCAAAAAAAGAAGATCAAGAACCGGGTGCTGCTGGGCGTGAATATCGTCATGTTCCTCATCGTGATGGCTTTCTGGAGCAGCCAGGGCGCTATCATCAATACTATTTTCAAAATAGCCGGTTATACCTACGGACCGATCTTAGGTTTATATTTGACGGGGTTGTTCACGGGCGTAAAACTCAGGGAAAAATGGGTGCCTGCGGCCTGCGTCGCGGCAGCGCTATTGACCTGGGCGCTGAACGGACTGTTCATCAGCCTGTTCCGTTTCGATTTTGGTTTTATGAACATCCTGGTGAATGCCGTATTGACCATCTTGTTCCTGTTCATCATCAAAAAGAAAGATCATGCCATCGCCTGAAGAAAATAGTGTGATAGAACAAACCACTGACCCGGCCGATTTTGCTTTTTGCGCCGAACTCATGGCACATACCGACCCCTGGATCACGCTCGGTATTGGTGTTGAAGACTGCGCAAAAGCATTTGAAGGCTCCTTCAGGGAAGTGTTTGTGCTCAGGAATGGAAAGGAAATCGCAGGGTTCTTTATCATCCAGCCACAGGGAAGTTTCAAGGGGTATATCCAGACCATTGCCATTGCCGAGGGTCATCGCGGCCAGGGCCTCGGTACACGGATACTACAATTCTGCGAGGAGCGCATTCTAAAGTATTCGCCTAATGTTTTTATCTGCGTCAGTTCGTTCAATGAACGCGCGCTGAAGCTATACACTCGCTTTGGCTTTGAACGGGTCGGCGAGCTGAAAGATTTTGTGAAGAAGGGGTTTAGCGAAATCCTGCTTCGAAAGACGGTTGGCCCGACGGTTGGATATAAGGGTCGCGCTTAATCCGACGGACTGAAGTCCGTCGTTACAGCATGACCCGAGGCTACGCCTGTTGCTTAAGACGAGCCATAGGCTCACTGATCTTGCAACGATGGGTTTCAACCCATCGGACTGTCCCGGTGACGCAGGTTTCCGACGGCCTGAAGTCCGTCGTTACAGCATGACCCGAGGCTACGCCTCTTGCTTAAGACGAGCCATAGGCTCGCTAATCTTGTAACGATGGGTTTCAACCCATCGTGATAGGCCGCCGATGAGGGTGTACCCCCAGATACCCCAAAAATGCTCGCGGGTTTTCCGTATATTTCGCTTTTCTGTTTCATCATGTCTTCCTTAAAAACATACGCGCTTGCAGTCATAATTTCCTGCCTTTCTTTGACGTCATTCGCACAGGGCAATAAAGCCGCCCTCATCCATACCATCGACAGCATCCTGACCAGCCAGGTCATCAACGATAAAATACCCGGCGCGGTGATCGAAGTAAAACAGGGTGATGATATGATCACGCTGCAGGCTTTTGGCTATACACAGAAATACGATTACGAGCACCACCGTTTGGCCAAACCGATCGCCATGACCACCGGTACGATGTTCGATCTGGCCTCGCTGACGAAAGTGGTGGGCACAACCACTTCTATCATGCTGCTGGTTGATCGCGGACTGCTGCATGTGGACGACCCGGTGAGCAAATACATACCGGCGTTCAGCGCCCCGCATAAGGACTCCATCACCATCCGTAACCTGCTGACGCATACTGCCGGCCTGTATGAATGGTACCCCATGTATTACCGGGCGTCGAACAAAGAGCAAACCTTCAAACTGATCGATGAGTTGCCGCTGGAATTCCCGGTTGGCGCGGGACGGCATTACAGCGACCTCGGCTTTACCGTCCTCGGCGAGATCATCGAAAAAGTATCGGGTATGCCGCTGGATCAGTTCGAAGCGAAAAACATCTTCATCCCGCTGGGCATGACTCATACCATGTACAACCCGCTCGCGAAAGGTCAGCACTTTAAGATCGCGGCTACCGGTCCGGGCAATCCTTATGAGCACCGGATGGTTTACGACCCGTCGATGGGTTACCAGTTCAAAGAGATCAAACACGACCAATGGGATGGCTGGCGGCATTACGTATTACGCGGCGAGGTGGACGACGGCAACGCCTGGTATGCAGAGCGCGGCGTGGCCGGGGCGGCAGGCTTATTCTCAACCGCCGAAGACATTCAGAAATTGGTGGATATGCTGGTGCACGATGGCAAAGTCGGCTCAAAGCAGTTTATTTCTGAGCAAACGATACAAGCCTTCCTCACCAAAGATAAATACCTGAATGGCCTGGGCTGGATGATGGACCCGCTGAACCCCGTTATCAAAGGCGGACCAGAGGGCAGTTTTGGCCACACCGGTTTTACCGGCACGAGCATTGCCGTTGTGCCCTCAAAACAGTTGTCGGTGATCCTGCTCATCAACCGCGAAAACATGGGCCTGATTGATGAAAAAGCTTACTATAATGTGAGCCCGATAAGGGAAGAGATTTTTAAGGCGGCGTTGAAGTACGCAGAGCAGTAGCTGAAAGCTTCGGAAGCAAGGCAAACCAAGCCCTTTGCCACTGCGTATATTTACCAATGAAAAGAGTAATTGGAATAGCGCTTTTAACTGCGGTCATGACGGTTACGATAAATTTTTCTACTATGGCACAAAAGCATACCCGTCCGTTATCCGTTGGTGACCCGATACCCGCATTTTCGCTTAAGGACCAAAACGGCAAGGATTTTAATGTCGCCGATCATATCGGCCGTGAGGTTCTGGTGATCTACTTTTATCCGAAGGACGAAAGTATGGTTTGCACCAAGGAGGCCTGCGCCTTTCGCGACGACTTTGATGAATTCGTCCAATCCGGCGCGAAGATCATTGGCATCAACGCCGGTACCGTTGCGAGTCACAAGGAGTTCGAGACGCATTACAAATTACCTTTTACGCTGCTCAGTGACCCCGGCAATAAAGTTTACAATCTTTTTGGCGTCAAGAACGTGTTATTTGCAACCGGCCGGAAGACTTTCGTTATCGATCTGAAAGGTAAAATTGTCTATACGCACGAAGCCATGTTTACCGGCGAGGAGCATGCCGATGAAGCATTAAAGTTCATCAGGTCATCTTTGGGCAAATAGCCGATGTTTCCTGCGATACCATGCTCAGCTTAGGACTGAGGGGGAAATCGCTGATCGCGAACCCTGATCCGACAAAAACAGGGTTTACATGGTTTACACTTTTTGACGGTTTTCTATAATGAACTATTTGATATTCAATATTTTATATTGTTAGCTATCAAAAAAGTGTAAACCATAAATTTTTCTTTTTTGAAAATATTTTGCCTGAGAAAAAAGAAACCGGGGAGATTTTAACGTGGTGATGGAGTATGGGGAATAGTGATTAAACTATTTCTAAAACTTTCTGACGTCTCTTAACGAATTTGGGGCTCCGCTGTTTTTGTATTCCGAATATTGAATTAATGCTACAAGTTTAACACGTTTTTTCCACCTTATTTCCATTTGCATTGCAAGATATAATAAAACTGATTTTTGAATATCCACGTCAGGGACTTCACTGGCTATTTCAGAAGCAATATCATGTGAAAGATTTAAGTCAATCACTGCTCCATACAATCTAAAATCAGCATCCAGTTGTCGTAAATCGTATTTTGCAATTTCTACCGCATCAATATTCTTGAATAAAAGACATGGCAAATCCTGTTTCCTAATCAAAAACAGAGTGTTATTCAACAATTGTCTATTGAAAACCTCAAAGGTAATTATTTCTATATTTTTATAAGAGCTATCGGTTAATCCATCAATTTTTTCGAATTTAGTATAACTCTCTAAATTTAACCCAAAGTTTATAATAACATGGGTATTAACCCCAATTTTGGTTCTATCAATTCCAGAGAAAATTTCAGATCCTTTTAACAAATATTGGTGCTTGGTTTTATAGAAAAAAGTCTCAGATATTGCATATTGAATTTTTTTTGCCTGAAGGCCCGCTATAAAGCTGTCAAAATTCAAATGTGAAACACCCTGGTCCTCTGCAAAGGGGCTTTTCTCCATTGGTGTTCTTATTCCGTTGACAAACCAATTATCATAGTTTTTGTTAATTGTCCTGTTAAACTTATCGTAATAAGGTTTAATCGCACCTTTTATAATTCGCGTTGATGATTGGTAAAACTGCTCGGCTTTACCTTCTGATACCGGCTGATTCTCTTCTGTTTCATTAAAGGATTGCTTTAATGAATCAAGAAAATCATCAATAAATTGTAATGGATTTGGTTTGTTATTCTCTTTACACCACTCTTCATTTATCATGTCAAGATTGGTATCAGACAATAGTTTAGGGTCTTTCAAAACTTGCTCTACATGGTGTTTAAAATAGGGTAATTGCTCAATCCAAATTTTTTTTTCGCTTTGCTTTTGCGGCGCTTGAGGAAAATCAAATGGTCTTATAGTGACTAGATAAGGGATGATAGACCATTGGCGTAAAAAAAGTAAAGCAAAATATCTGCTGGTCATTGCTGTCACTAAACCTTCCGCCCCAATGCCTTCGGAATCAGGATAATAATAACGCTGTAAGCTTTCGGAGAAATTTTCATGATAGGGGTCACGGAAAGAAAAATATGCCACAAATATTTGCCACATACTTAACGGGAGCAAATCATAAGAAGGTGGTTGACTGGTAGTATATTTGAAAATTCTACCAATTACCTTATATCTATTAGTATAAATCAGTAAGCCGCCAAGCGCATAGTTAAATTGTAAAAAACGTTTTCTTTCAAGGTTGCGGCTATCAACGGCCTCCTGATTTAGTATTTTAAAATCATCTTCCAAACCAGCATATTCCTCATAAATCGTTGACAATTGATATATAAAATGTTGATGTGCATGTCCCCAATAATGCATAATCATATCATCGCGTTCATATTCAACGGCGGTAATTAAATTTCGCCACAGGTTAAAATATGTCGTTTCATGAATTTGTACATCTTGAAGTTCACCCAACAACCATACCCCGCCTGGCACTCTGAAATCTAGAAAAGCAAATTTCTTATTGTCAAGAGATGCTAATTGAATGGTTACTTTATTAACCACCTCATAAAAAGCAGCCGGATATAAAACTGGCTCGTCAGTCGTTTTTTCTCTAATCGCTAAAAAAGAGCGATACATATAATCAGAAATGGTTTTACTAATTACCTCATCTTGCTGTCTAATCGAAAAATATAATAAATCTGCGATGGCCCTGAAATAAAGATGCTCCTCATCATCTTCCTTATTAATAAAATATTGCAACACACGAGTCGGTGTAAAGTAGGTTAGCACTTTTCCTATAAATAAGAACAGAAAGAGGATTAGAGTAATCAATGATCCGAGCAAAAAAGCGATATGGATATATCTGATGCTTGGTTGCAGATATTGGGCAAATGAGAAATTTAAAAGTATATAGGCGAAAATGAGCGCTAAGGTTGAAACTAAAGCAATTTTAGAAATTATCCATTCTCTTTCTCTTCTGAATAATTCGAGTATCAAAATAGATGAATATTTGTCGTCTAGCCTGGCAATAACCGTTAATAATAAAGGGTATGCAACAGCCAGGATGGATACTGTGAAGGCAATACATATATCTGCAACATTCATACTATAATTATCTTCAACCTAAGGTAAGGATAATTCCACACCATATCCCTGCACCTTCTATTTCGAAGACCCATCGATTAATCTGAATAAAAGATAATTAGGCTTCTAATTCCCCACACTTCTTCTGGTAGAACACCCTGCGAGTGCAGACGAAATAAATTTCTTACACCACTGCTCCCATATCAAACGGCAATTTCCGTATCCGCTTGCCCGTCAGATCGAAGATGGCATTGGTCAAAGCGGCTGAGAACGGCGGTAGTCCGGGTTCACCCACGCCCGTGGCATCACTGGTATTTTCCATGATATGCACCTCTATGGGCGGAATATCATTGATGCGCGGCATCTTGTAGGCGTAGAAATTCCTTTGTTCCACAAGGCCATCCTTAAAGGTGATCTCGTGCGTGGTAGCAGCGCCAAGCGCCATAATGATCGAACCTTCCACCTGCGCCCGGATGATATCGGGGTTCACGTACCATCCGCAATCCATCACCGCCCAAACCTGGTCGATCTTCAACCTGCCGGCAGCATCTTTCGACACTTTCGCCACTTCGCCGACCGTACTACCGAAACATTCGGTGATCGATACACCGTAGCCGCCGTTCTTCTCGCGCGATTTCCAGCCCGAAACTTCCTCCAGCTTATCTATCAGCGCCTGGCAGGCCTCATCCTTCAGGTATTTTCTCCTGAATTCCAGCGGATCGGCCTTAGCAGCGTGCGCCATTTCGTCCATAAAGCTTTCGTAAGCGAATCCATTGGTCGAAGCATAAACCGAGCGCCACCACATATTCGGCAGCGGCATTTCGTAAGGTACATCAGCGAAACTGACGTTTTTGATGCTGTTGAAATAAGGCTTCAGAAAGCCTTCGGCTATATCGCCGTTCGGCTTACCGCGGCCGGGACCAAACCAATGGTCGATATTTTGACCCGCCGCGCGGACTTTTATAGCTGCTATTTCGCCGTTGTCAACAGCGCCCTCGCAATGGTACGAGACCCCGGCACGGAAAGGCCCCTGGGTAATATCGTCCTCTCGGGTCCAGGCCACCAACACCGGCGCTTTAACCTCTTTGGAGATCAGCGCGGCCTCATAAGGGTAATCCAAAAATGCTTTACGCCCAAAACCTCCGCCCAGGAAGGTCATATTCACGGTCACCTGCTCGGGCTTTAGCTTAAATTGTTTGGCCAGGTCGCCCTGCACCCAGTCGGGCGCCTGTATCGGGCCCCAAATCTCTATCTTATCGTCCTGGTAATGTGCCACGCAGTTTAGCGGCTCCATGGCAGCATGCGCCTGGTAAGGGGTTTGATAGATGACGTCGATCTTATTCGAAGCGGATTTCAGCGCTCCGTCCGGATCGCCCTGTTTTTTAAGCGACAGGCCCTCTTTCGTTTTGATCAGATCCTCGTGCTTCTTATAAATATCAGACGTATTCACGTGCTCAAAACCGGTATCGTCCCATTCCACTTTAAGCTTGCGGCGACCCTTAATAGCCGCCCATGTTGAGGTGGCAACCACAGCAACACCGTCGCGTGGGGTATCGAAAACCTTCCCCTGCACTTTGAAAACGTGCTTCACGCCGGGTACCTTGCGGGCTTCGGTATCATCGAAGCTTACCAGTTTTCCGCGCTGCCGGGGGCTGCGCTCCACGGAAGCAAACAGCATACCGGGTACGCGTTTGTCCAGCCCGAAAATAGCCGCCCCGTTGGTTTTCAACGGCGTATCGCGGCGGTGCAGCGGCTTGCCGATGATCTTATATTCCGAACGTTTTTTCAGCGTCACTTCTTTCGGCGGTTCGAGTTTCGACGCATCGGCTACCAGCTCGCCATAATGGAATTTTTTGCCAGACGGCTTATGGATCACGCTGCCTGATTCGGCGTAACATTCCGATGCCGGGACGGCCCATTTCGCTGCCGCCGCGGTGATCAGCATCTGCCGGGCAGTGGCACTCAGCTTTAACAGATTTTTGTACGAACTGCTGATCGTAGAGCTGCCGCCGGTGATCTGGCTGCCGTATTTGGTCTGGCTGCCCTGCGCGAAAATGATATTCACGTCGGCGATATCCACCTCCAGTTCCTCAGCGATGATCTGCGGAACGGATTGGTAACTGCCTTGCCCCA
>JAFDZL010000434.1 GCA_018266935.1 Bacteroidota bacterium
AATTCCCGCTTTTTCTACCAGCTCAAGCATCTTTTTGGCTTCTTCGCCGGTACGCCCCAGCGGTTTGGTGCACAGCACATGCTTACCGGCTTTGGCGCAGGCTTCCACGGCGGGCAGGTGAAGCTCGTTGGAAAGGGCGATCACTACCACATCCACATCGGGGTTGCCAACTACTTCGTCCATATTATCGCTGTAATGGGGCAGACCATAATCTTTGGCGAATTTGGTGGCCCTTTCGGCACTGCGCGAATAAACGCTCACTAAAGTATCCTTGCGTCGCTGTGCGGCCAGCGAATCAGCATAAAAGCGGGCGATAAAGCCCGAACCAAGCATGGCTATTTTCATTTTCTTGAGTTGATTGAGTTAGTTTATGTTGAATAAGTTAGATTAAGTTTGTGTGGGGGTTGAATAGCAGATACTTGGTTAAGGCTATTAAGCTGATAAGAATTTATAACTCAATCAACTCAATCAACCACTTCACTCAGTCAACTGTTGACTTCTTTCTCCCAGCCGGTTTCTTTCAATGCGGGATCATTTTCCTTCTTCAAAAAGTCGTTATTCGATAACGAATCTGCTTCCCATTTCAAAATGGCTTCATCGGGCACCATATCCACAGGAGTATGCCACGAGGTTGACGTTTCATTATAAGCCAGGTTTGATTGGGATGAATAACACGAAATAATGGACCACCTCGGGTGATTGGATAAATTGGCTTCCGAGCGGTGCAGGATATTGCTGTGGAAGAACAAGGCGTCGCCGGGTTCCAGTTCGGCGTAAACCAGTTCCATGGTTTTAAGGCAGTTGTCAACCATTGTCATGTCAGCGCCAACTTGTTCGCCTGAAAATCCATGATTCACACGGCCTATTTTGTGTGATCCCCTGATCACCTGCAAACAACCGTTCGCTTTATTCGCAGGGGTGAGGGCTACCATTACGCTGATGAGCTGGTCGGGAAACATGAACTGGTTTTTATACCAATAACCGTAGTCCTGGTGCCATTCCCAGGCGCCGCCTACTTTCGGCTCTTTCTGCATCAGCTTGGAATGGAAATGGCAAACCGCCGAGTCGTTTTGCAATAACTGTGCAACCGAGTGCACCATTTTCTCGCTGCGCGTCAGGTAACCGAATACGTCGTTACCCGGCGTAAACCACAACGACAGGCGGGTTTTTTTCCCGGTAAGGTCGTTTAGGTCGAGGGCATTCTTGCGCATGGCGTCATCTTCAATAGCTGTTTTGTACAGCTTATCTATCTCATCTTTTGAGCAAAAATTTTTCACCAAAAGGTAGCCGTCGCGATTGTAATCGGTAATTTGAGCGGCCGTAAGCGGTTTAAAAGACATATAACTCGTTTTAGGTAAAGCTATGACATTCGCACTTTATTTATCAAACCTTTATCAAAATTGTTTTATTTTGCCTGCTTTAGAAATATTGCCACTTTATTTTTACAATTGTAAACCAGGAAATTAATTTATGCAGAGATATACCGGCCAGAAACGTATTTTAGTTGCCGTAGATTGTATCATTTTTGGTTTTGATGGCTGGAATATTAAACTGTTGCTGGTTCAGCGCGCACTGGATCCTGAACGGCACAAATGGAGCCTGATGGGCGGTTTCATGCAACCTTCCGAGTCTCCCGAAGATGCTGCTAACCGGGTGCTGGAGGTACGCACCGGGCTAAAGAATGTTTACATGGACCAGTTTCATGTGTTTGGTAAGCCTAATCGCGATCCGGTTGAACGTACGCTTTCAGTCGCCTATTACGCCCTGATCGATATTCACAAATACGAGAAGCAATTAGTCGATGAATTCCACGCCGAGTGGTTCCCGCTGAATGACCTTCCGGAATTGATATTCGATCACGCTGAGATGGTAAAGCTGGCCTTAAAACAACTGCGCTATAAAGCGGCTTTGCACCCGATATTGTTCCAGTTATTGCCCGAAAAATTCACGATTCCTCAATTGCAATCGCTGTACGAAGGTGTCTATCAAACCGAGTTCGACGACCGTAATTTCAGCCGCAAGCTGCTCTCCACGGGACTGCTGATCAAACTTCATGAGAAAGATAAGCTGTCGTCCAAAAAAGGCGCATTTTATTATCAGCTTAATCAATCGCACTACAAAGAGAACTTCGAATCGTTCCTGAACCTGGTGCCTAACCCGGATAAATTTTTCTGATCACTCCAGGTTCTTGGGTAATGTGATGATGAATGTAGTGCCCTTGCCCGGTTCTGACCGTACGTCGATACTGCCATGATGATCCTCGATAATTCCGAAGACGATCGATAACCCCAGCCCGGTGCCTTCGCCTACGCCTTTCGTCGTAAAGAAAGGCTCGAAGATCCGCTGCTTCACATCGGGCGAGATACCGATACCCGTATCAGCTATTTCTATGGT
The DNA here is from genome assembly GCA_018266935.1 of Bacteroidota bacterium. Classification (GTDB taxonomy): domain Bacteria; phylum Bacteroidota; class Bacteroidia; order Sphingobacteriales; family Sphingobacteriaceae; genus Mucilaginibacter. Next base: position 2,395 of record JAFDZL010000434.1, read on the forward strand.
AATATGATCCGGATGATCAGTGGTAGTGATCACGATACTATTATGTTCGCCTTGTCCTTTTTCCTTAATGGCCTGTATGCTGTTATTGATCAGGTTCATCAGTACCTGGTTAACCTTGCCCGGATAGCAGTTCAGCAAAGGCAATTTGTTCAGTACCGGTTTTATCTCGATATAGTAAGGGATAGTACTACGCAGCAATATCAGCGTATTCAAAACCGCTTTGTTGATATCGGCCGGCTTTAATATCAACTCATCCGTTCGGCTAAATGAGCGCAAGCTTTGAACGATCTCGGTGGTACGCTCCGCTCCATCTTCAATGCCGTCGAGCAGGCTTAATATTTCGCCTTTTATAAAATCAAGATCGATAGTTTTGCTGTATTTCTCGGCTTCCTCCAGCAATTCCTTCTTATCAGGTGTCAGGCCTGCTTCCCGGTATCTGTCGATAAGCGCAAATATCTCGAGAAAATCCAGCCGGAGCGGTTTCACATTGGAGCTCACAAAATTGATGGGGTTATTGATCTCGTGCGCAATGCCGGCGGTAAGCTGGCCCAGCGACGCCATCTTTTCGGTCTCTACCAACTTTGACTGGGCCGATTTCAAATTCTCGATCATTTTCGAAAGGTCCTGGTTGGTATTGATCAATTGATGCGTACGTGCGTTTACCTCGTTTTCAAGCAGTATGTTTTGCTGCGTTATCAGCCGTTCGTTCTCTTTAGCGATGGTTAGCGCGAGTTGCTGAGCCTCGCTGTGTTGTCTCCGGTAAAAATTGATCTTCGCCGCAAGCGCGATTGAAAATAATACCAATTGAACTACGGAACTATAAATAATGATGTTGACGGTAAAAGCATTGTGCACGATAAGTCCCCGGTTTCGTGCGATTGATACCAGCATGGTGATGAAGAAGAGCCCCCAGCCATACATAAAGTATTGAGCCGGTTTGAAGCCCCGAAAGTATAACACGCTGCCAATGAATAGGAGAGAAATCGCCATCGTGCCCGAAGTGATGGTAATGAGGTCATAAGCGAATGCGATGCCTCCCGTAAATACCGATACCAGGGCGATGGTGTAAAGCGCATACAGCAGGTAGTAAACGTAAATATAGGACCTCAATATTCTTTTGAGTTGAAGGAACTCGGCCGCGAAGAGCAAAACCGAAAACCCAAACCCTACGCGGGCTATCGGTATCAGGTAATTGTTCAAAACGGCCCTTTCGCTGACAAAAAAATTTGCGCCATAACCGCGAACCAAGACCTGGGTCAAGCCCAGGAAAATGATATAGCTTACATAATACAGGTAACTTCGGTCGCGGACGATGATGAACAGCACCAGGTTATACAGCGCCATCACCAGGGTAATTCCCATAAATCCGCCCACCAGTATATTTTCAAAGTCAGCGTTTTTGAAGAAGGTATTTGCGCTGTTCACCTCGACGGGTACTACACCCGGCGAGTTACTGGCGATCCGAAGGTATATCGTCCGCGTCGAATCGGGGAAGATAATGGCATTGATGAAAGTATTGCTTTGTTTGATCAGCTTCGTATCGCGATAGGGTATAGCCGACGAAAGGTGAATTACCGGGCCGCCGGCGCGATCCTCAAAATACAGATCGAATGAATTGATCACGATGCTGGCGCCAATTGTAATCGGTACAAAAGCCCTCGTTGTTTTGTTTCTTAATATAAACTTAAGCCAGGTGGTCGATTTGGAATACCTAAGTGATGGAAGCGATGAATTAATATTGTGAAACCCATTGGCCGATATTATGTCGTTTATTTTATGAATGCCTGAAGGGTCGTCGAGTTCCTGAACGTATTTGTTCGTAAGTAATTTGGTTTCATCTTCATGCAATACCAGCGTATCCGGAACTGAGGCGAAAAGCAAACTATTTTGAGCAATAAGGCAGATTATTAGTAATATTTTTTTCATTTTTACGAGCTGCTTTTACGCGGGTGACGTTATTGCCCTATAAAAATGCGCAGAAAATTAAACTTTAAGCAACTTATCAGTCAAAATATCTGATCGCCAGGATATTCAAATCAAAATTTAATTTATGTCATACGGTGTACTGTATGTAGATGACGAGATCAACAATCTCAACAGTTTCAAAGCTGCATTCAGGCGGGATTTCGATATTCATGTCGCCCAGTCGGCCAGGGAAGGACGTAAGCTGCTTGACAGCAACGAGATCGGCGTGATCATTACCGATCAGCGCATGCCGGGCATGACCGGGATCGAATTCCTGGAGTCGATACTCACGATCTATCCCGATACGATAAGGATCCTGCTAACCGGCTTTTCGGACATGAACGCCGTAATGGACGCCATAAACCGTGGCCAGGTGTATAAATATCTGGTAAAGCCCTGGCAAAATGACGAACTGAAGCTATATATACAGAATGCCCTTGAGATATACCATTTGCGTAAGGAAAACAAAGAATTGGCGCACAGGCTTCAGCAGGCGCTGATTGAAATCGAAACGCTTAATAAATCGCGGGCTTAAACAAACAATTGCATAAAAGAAGCCGTTGATTTTTAATTTTAAATAATTAAAAATCACCCAAATGCCGCGTTTACCGGTATATAACGAATATTTTCGTTATATTTTGCTATATTAAC
>JAFDZL010000435.1 GCA_018266935.1 Bacteroidota bacterium
AAGTGTACCAGCCCTTTTCGTCGCCGTACCAGTTTTTATCGACAAACCATTTCAGCACGGCATCGCGCACCACGCCCACGCTGTTCGTATTGGTGATCATCACAGGCGTTTCCAAAAACCCCGACTCCGTGAGCCAGGTGGTGCCGGTCATCTCGCCGTTTCCATTCAGCGTGTACCAGTTGGCAAACACCGGGTGATGATCTGTTTTCCCGCTCGGAAAGATCGCCGTAACACCCGTCCGCACCGGCCCTTTCCCGGCGACGTTTTTACCCGACCCGCTGATGATGGTGCTGTAACCCACTTCCACGCCGGGCACGTCGGTTATGGCGTTCCATTTGCCCGGCATACCCTCGAAAGGGATGCCGATATCCCGCGCACGGGGCTTTTGCGCATAAGACGATGCGGTTAGCAACATCAATGCGGCTGTAATAAAGATGCGGTTCATGGCGAAGGGTTTATATCCTAAAAATAAGTAATAAAAACATAGGCGCGGCACAATTAACTTATATTTGAACATAGGCTTGCAAACAAGCGTTTGCCGGGTGCCGTACAAAAGGACAGATTTATTCCGGGTGAAATTACAGTTACTTAAAAACGCTGTTTATATATGCTTTGCGCTCGCGTTTGCCGCCTGCTTGCTTGCGGCGTGCACCAAAAGCAATGTTACCATCATTCCCGGCAAATATAACCCCAACGGTCATGGCGTTACGGGCGCAACGGGCAATAGTGGTACAACCGGTTCGGATACCAGTTCTTCAGTGCTGCTGTTTTCTTCACCGTCTGACGTAGCGGTTGATGCGGCAGGCAATATCTACGTGGCCGATTATGGCAACAACATGATCCGTAAGATAACGCCTGATGGCACGCTGTCCGTGTTAGCAGGCAGTGGGAGCGCGGGAGCGGTAAACGCCACAGGTACATCGGCGTCCTTCAACGGGCCCTCGGGTATCGCGGTTGACGCTTCGGGCAATGTATATGTGGCCGATTACCATAACAATTTGATCCGGAAAGTGACCCCTGCAGGTGTGGTAACTACTTTGGCCGGGACGGCAACCAACCCCGCGGATACGACAAACAACACGCCATCGGTTTTTTTAGGGCCAACAGGCGTCGCGGTCGATGCATCGGGTAATGTTTATGTAGCCGATTCCGGCGATAACCAGATCAAGGAGGTAAGCCCTTCGGGCGTCGTAACAACCTTCGCCGGCAGCGGCAACCCAGGTTCAGGCGATGGCACGGGCGCGGCAGCTACTTTTTATAACCCTACCGGGGTGGCGCTAGATGCTTCCAATAATTTGTATGTAGCTGATTTACTGAATAATCGCATCCGCAAAGTGACCCCGTTCGGTGTTGTGACGACTTTAGCCGGGGACACGGCCGGCTATGCTGATGGCAAAGATACGACAGCATTATTCTTCTTCCCGAATAGCCTGGCGGTTGACGCGGGCGGGAATGTCTTTGTAACCGACGAGGCTAACAACCGCATACGGATGGTCACCCCCGATGGCACAGTAACTACCATCGCCGGCAGCGGCGCGGCCGGTTCGCTGAACGGGCAGGGCATAAACGCTTCATTTAACGGGCCTGACGGTATTGCTGCTGATGCGGCGGGGAACTTGTATGTGACCGATGCCAATAACAATTTGATCCGGAAAATAAGCCCTGCGGGCCTGGTAACCACATTTGCCGGAAAACTGCCGGGTCTGGCCGTTCACAGGACAAACGGGCCGATGTATTACCATTCGGGTATCGGGCTAAAGCATAACCTGATCTTAAAGCGCAAATTTCATTAGGCTGAACCGGGCATGTGGCTATATTTGTCACATGGTGGTATCCGAATCTTCCTTACGAACTTTTACTGAAAATATTTTCCTGGCGATGGGCTGCCACGATGCACATGCGCGTTTAGCCGCCGATGTGCTGCTGAAATCGGACCTGCGCGGTATCGATTCGCACGGGGTGGCCAGGCTTACCGGGTACGTTCGTTTATGGGAGAAGAAGCGGATCAACGCCACACCGAACATTAAAGTTGTTCATGAAACCGCCACTACCGCTACGGTTGACGGCGATGCCGGTTTGGGCCTTGTCGTGGCGCCATTCGCCATGCAGGTCGCCATTGAAAAGGCTGAAAAATACGGCTCCGGCTGGGTATCTGTACGCAACTCCAATCACTTCGGTATCGCCGGATACCACGCGATGATGGCCGTCGAAAAAGATATGATCGGTTTTGCCATGACTAACGCTAGTCCGCTGGTATCGCCAACTTATTCCAGCGAACGTCTATTGGGCACCAATCCCATGTGTTATGCATTCCCCGCAGGGAAATATCCGCCCGTTATCGTTGATATGGCGACCTCGGCTGCTGCCAACGGCAAACTGGAGATCGCACAACGTGCCGGGAAAGAAGTCCCGCACGGATGGATACAAGATAAAGAAGGCAACCCGGTTACCGACCCGCACGCGCTCAAATCGGGCGGTGCATTACTACCCCTGGGCAGCGACCCGGAGCACGGCAGTCATAAGGGATTCGGGTTGAGCGCTACGGTCGATATCCTTTCAGCCGTACTTTCCGGCGCGAACTATGGCCCATGGGTACCGCCCTTTGTTGCATTTTTAGAGCCGCCGAGTGATCCGGTTGGTTCGGGCATAGGCCACTTCCTTGGCGCCATGCGCGTGGACGGTTTTCGGCCGGTGGACGAATTCAAGGCTCATATGGATAACTGGATCGAAAGGTTTAAATCATCCAAGCCGATTGATTCGAGTCAAAAAGTGATTATCCCAGGCGAACCGGAAGCCGAAGCGGAAATTGACCGGAAAGCCAATGGGATACCGCTCGTTGATGCGGTGGTGAAAGATCTGAATGAGTTGGCGGAGCGGTTTGGGGTTGATCCGCTTTAGCCAGGTCCTAAATTCGAAATTGAAAATCCGAAATCCGAAATCGAATCAATCCACCCCATGGAACAACCTGCTCCACCTGATCTTATGCAGGAAGTCAGCCGAATCGTCCCAGCTTAGCCATACAAACAGCGCCTTGCCCACGATATGGTCCTCGGGAACAAATCCCCAGTAGCGGCTATCGGCTGAATCGTGACGGTTATCGCCCATCATCCAGTAATAGTTCATTTTGAAGGTGTAAGTGTCGGTTTTTTGCCCGTTGATGTACAGGCTGCCATTTTTAACCTCGACTTTGTTACCCTCATAAACCTGTATGGCGCGTTCATATATTGGCAGCGTCAGACTGTCGAGTTTAACGGTCCATCCGCGTTTGGGTATGATGACCGGGCCAAAATTATCCTGGTTCCATTTATAATCGGGCAGTTTGTTTACCAGCACTGTATAAGCCGGGTAACCCGGGTTTGAAGGGAAAACCGGGTTCGCCGGATCGGAGCCTTTACCAATTTTGATATTCGGAACCAGAGATTTTACGTTACTGTAGCCTTTTAGCGTTGCAGCCGCGTCTTTGGTCATAAAGAGCGATCCGCCGCCGTAATCGGATATTTTCAGATCCTGCATCACATCGGGGTTCAAAGGTATGCCGGTGGTTGTGATCGTGTAATCGACTTGCTCGCCCGGAGGATTAGGAGCGGCCTTGCTATTCACATACACCTGCCCGTTCACCACGCTCAACGTATCACCCGGTGTGCCCTGGCAGCGTTTGATGTAGTTTTCCTGCTTGTCCACCGGGCGGTACAATGGTGAGTCGGCATCCATCGGGTAGTTGAATACCACCACGTCGCCTTTTTTGACGTCGCTTAATCCCGGCAGCCTGTAATAGGGCAGTTTGATCAGGTCGGAATAAGACTTGGTGCCGATCAGCGGCATGGTATTATGCGCGAAGGGGAACGAAATAGGCGTTTCCGGCAATCTCGGGCCGTAATTCACTTTGCTCACGAACAGGAAATCGCCCACGAGTAGCGACCGCTCCATGGATGGGGTAGGGATAGTATAAGCTTCAATAAAAAAGGTGCGGATCAGCGTTGCGGCGACAACAGCGAAAATAATGGCCTCGGCCCACTCGCGGCCGGTTGATTTTTTGAGGTCCTTTTTATGTTTTTCTTTGAATTCGTAACTAGCGGCAGGGCCGAGGTATTTGGTTTGTTTATCGGAACCCCATTTCGGTAAATAGATAAAAGGCAATATAATTCCGGCCGCCTCGTCGCGGAAGCTGAATTTGCCGAACGATTTCAGCAGATCGACCATGACGCCCAGCCAGAACAAAATCCCTATGCCCGGTACCAGGTAAAGTATAAACCACCAGAACGGCTTTCCGCTCAGCTTCACTCTCACATAAAAACTCCAGATCGGTATGATGGCATTCCATCCCGGAGTGCCTGCCTTTTCGAATAATTTCCACAAGCCCGCATAAGGCACAACGATCAGGAGAATAAAGGCAAGGATAAGTTCGACTGTGTTCACTTTAAATTTTTTCGGCTAATCTATTGTTTAAATTCCAAAATTGAACATCTCCTCCGCGGAAAAGAAGCCCTTTTTGCCCTGGATCCATTCGGCGGCGAGTACGGCGCCCAGCGCGAAGCCGTTGCGGTTATGGGCGGTATGCTTCAATTCGATCATATCGACTTCGGAATCGTAGATCACGGTGTGGGTTCCGGGCACGTTTTCAATACGGAAGGATTCGATCAGCAACTGGTCATTCTTGACGCTGTCGCCGGCAAGATCGTCGCCTTCAGAGCTTAGAACATTCACCCATTCCTTTTTTGAATCGAGGTTGGCGATGATGCCTTCGGCGATGGTAATGGCTGTGCCGCTCGGCGAATCGAGCTTTTGGGTATGGTGGATCTCCTCAACCTGCACATCATAGTACGGATAATTCTTCATCAGCCTGGCCAGTACCTTATTGACATGGAAGAAGATATTCACCCCCACGCTGAAGTTTGAGGCATACAGCATCGTGTGACCGCCTTCGGTGCACTCCTTTTTTATCTGCGGCAGATCTTCGTACCAGCCCGTGGTGCCCACAATAATCGGCACGCCGGCTTCGAAGCAATGCCGGATATTGCTCAGTACCGATCCGGGCGTACTGAATTCGATCACGGCATCGGCTTTTTTCAGATTTTCAACGGTAGCGTCCTGCTGGTTATAGAAATCTATTTTGAGTACAATTTCATGTTTACGGTCGGTCGCGATCTTTTCGATGATCTTGCCCATTTTGCCGTAACCCAATAACGCGATATTCATTTGCCTGTGATCTTTATATAGTCCGCTAAAATATGGAATAAAAACGGTTTAGTTTACTTTAACAGCGATAACCGGTTTTTGTGTACTTTTTATTTGAGGGTGAAAGTGACTGTAAGCGCCGGAACATAATACCCGAAACTGCTGGCCGCATACAAGGGCTGACCGATCAAACCGGGCCTGACTTTGATGCTCAGGTTATTGTCCATCGTATAGCTATGCTTAAACTTGGCGTCAACATAGGCATCTATCGCCTGTATGCCCCAGGCGCCTAAGGTGCCTAAAATACACAGGTCGCGGTTACGCCGGTAAATGTTGGTGTAGGTATCAATGTCAGCGTCCGATATACCGGTCAACTGGGGATTCCGGCCGTTGACGATACCGTGCTGGCGCAGGATATCTTCGGCAACGAACAGCTTATAGTTTTGCTGGTTGAATACGATGGCGTCGCCCAAAAGCCCTATTCCTGCATAAATGATCGGCACTTTCCACCACTGGTGGTTGTACAATTGCCCCCAGCCCGGAATAATGAGAGAGTGTATCAGGGCTTTATGCGGGCTATGCAGACTGTCCGGGTGGTAAGTTTTTTCTTTGGTGATCTTTGGCTTATACCGCTTTGATGTCGTCGAGTCGTGCTTTGCGGCGATGCTGTCTGCCCGCGTTTGGATATGCGCAGCGGTATCAGGCTTTTGCGCGTAGGCTGCAAAAACAAAGAAGACAGCGATCCAGCTCAGGAGCAGACATTTGTACATCATTTACCAATCCAGCATTTCAAGGATGCGGTTGAGGTCTTCTTCCGAAAGGAACGGGATCTCGATGGCACCCTTGCCCTGGCTGTTCATTTTAAGTTTAACCTGTGTACTGAATTTTGATGCGAGGTCGTCCTGTATCTTTTGCACCTGGAACGATAGCGGTTCCGGTTGCTTACCTTCTTTTTTCTGCGGCGAACGCTGCAGCGCCCGCGCCAGTTCTTCCACCTTGCGTACGGACAGGCCTTCCTTTACCGTTTGCTTGTGCAGGTACAACTGCTTCAACGAATCATCAATAGTGATGAGCGCTTTGGCATGACCCATGCTGATCTCGCCGTCGCGGATGGAGGCCTGTATAGCCGGCGGCAGCCTGAGCAGGCGCAGGTAGTTGGTCACGGTCGAGCGGTTTTTGCTTACGCGTTCGCCAAGTTCTTCCTGTTTCAGGTTACATTCTTCTATCATCCGCTGGAAGCTCAGCGCCACTTCGATGGCATTCAGGTTTTCGCGCTGGATATTTTCGATCAGCGCCATTTCCAGCATCTGCTGGTCGTTGGCCGAGCGAACATAAGCTGGAACGGTAGTTAGTCCCGCCATTCTCGAGGCGCGCAGCCTGCGTTCGCCCGAGATCAACTGGTAACGATGCGCATTTACGCGGCGTACCGTGATGGGCTGTATCAATCCCTGTAATTTGATGGAGTCGGAAAGTTCCTGCAGCGCTTCAACATCAAAATCGTTGCGCGGCTGAAAAGGGTTCACTTCTATCTCGTCGATCCTGATCTCATTTACCGAGCCGACGGGATTCACTTCGGCGGGGCCCGTTCTCAGGTCGTTCTTATTCGGCAGTACGCTTACAGAATCATTTAAAAGGGCGCTTAATCCTTTCCCCAAAGCATTTCGTTTCTCTGCACTCATTCTATATCGTTTCTGTTGTCGCTATCGTTTCGTTTTTTATCAAACCATTTTTGCGCACAATTTCGCGGGCTAAATTAAGGTAATTTATAGCGCCCTTGCTGCTCGCGTCGTGCATGATCACCGACATCCCGAAGCTGGGTGCTTCGCTTAAACGCGTATTCCGCTGAATAATTGTTTCAAACACCATATCCTCGAAATGGTTTCGCACCTCTTCAACCACCTGGTTCGACAGGCGCAGGCGCACGTCGTACATCGTCAGCAGGATGCCTTCAATTTCCAGTTCGGTATTCAGGCGGGTCTGCACGATCTTGATCGTGTTCAGCAATTTCCCTAAACCCTCCAGCGCGAAATACTCGCATTGCACCGGGATGATCACCGAATCGGCAGCCGTCAGCGCGTTGATGGTAATGAGGCCCAGCGAAGGGGAGCAGTCGATGATAATGAAATCATATTCGTTACGAATACTGTCAAGCACCGCCTTCATTTTATACTCGCGGTCGGCAAGGTTGATCATTTCTATCTCGGCGCCCACCAGGTCGATGTGAGCCGGCAGCAGGTCGAGATTCGGCGTTTCCGTCTTCTGTATCGCCTCATGCGGGTCAACATCATTGATCACACACTCGTAAATGCTGTTCTTGATGGTGCGCGGATCATAACCTATACCCGAGGATGAATTGGCCTGCGGATCGGCATCAACCAATAGTGTTTTGTATTCCAATACCGCCAAACTTGCGGCCAGGTTTATGGATGATGTGGTTTTTCCGACGCCGCCCTTCTGGTTGGCCAATGCAATTATCTTACTCATTCTGCAGCTAAAATTAGTATAGGTCAGGTTGTTAACCAACCGGAAATGAAAGCCGGAGATTTCCTCCCGAAATAGTATTTTTACCGGGGCTAAAGATAAGGATTTATACTATTCAGAAATCCACAGCCTTGGCCAATTTACAAACAAAAGCGAAAAGCTTAAAGCAGAAAGACCAAAGCAAAAAGGCTTTCTGCCTTCTGCTTTATGCTTTAAGCTTAATAGAATGATCACCATCATATCCTCCACCAACCGCACGGGCAGCTCGACGCTGAAAGTGGCGCAATATTACCAGAAACGGCTGCGCGAACTTGGCGCCGAAGCCGGTATTTTGTCGCTTTCCGACTTGCCGCCGAACCTGATCGAAACCGATCTTTATGGCAGCCGGAGCGAAGCTTTTGAGCCAATCCAGGATATTGTGACCAGGACCCATAAGTTCATCTTTATCATACCCGAATACAACGGCAGCTATCCTGGCATTTTAAAGGTATTTATCGACGCCTGTTCGTTTCCCGAAAGTTTTTATGAGAAAAAAGCGGCACTGGTCGGCATTTCGTCGGGCAGGTACGGGAATATCCGCGGCGTTGATCATTTTACCGGCGTATGCCATTACATTCATCTGCATGTGCTGCCGTTAAAAATTCATATCCCTTCAGTGCATAAGGAACTGGACGCAAACGGGAACTTTTTCAAGGATGACACTATCAAGTACACCGATGAACAGATGCGGAAATTTATTGAATTTTGATTACACCGATTTATTTCATTTCCCATTGATCAGCTTCGCCATTCCAAACGCGGCCGCAGCTGCAAGCGCGCCGATGACCAGCACCTTAAAGGCACCCGAAACCGGTGGTTGGCCCGTAACTTTGCTCTTGAAATAGCCGAATATAAATAAACATATCACCGTAATGCCGCAGGAATAATAAAGCGCGCGCTGCGATTCAGCGATAAAAAAGTAGGGGCATAACGGTATAATGCCACCTGCTATATAAGACAGCCCGATAGTTAGCGCGCTTTTTCTCGCGCGGTTGGGCTGGGGTTTTTCAAGACCCAATTCGTAACGCATCATGAAATCGACCCACTGGTGTTTGTCTTTAGCCATCTCATCGGCGATCTCGTGCTGCAGTTTTTCCGACAGGCCGAAGCCTGCGAAAACTTCCCGCACCTCCAGCTTTTCCTGCTCGGGTACGCGATCCACTTCCTCGTACTCCCGCTTCAGTTCAGAATCGTAATGGTCAGCCTCCGTTTTCCCGGCGAGAAAACCGCCAAGGCCCATGGCTATCGATCCCGCTACGATCTCGGCGATACCTGCCGTAACTACAATACCGGACGACTGTACCGCGCCGCTTAAGCCGGCGGCAAGCGCGAAAGGGACGGTCAGCCCGTCAGACATGCCGATCACGATATCCTGTATCATGTCGGAACTCTTCATATGATGTTCGTAGTGCTGCATACCGTAAAAGTAATAGTATCTTTCATCTGTATGAAAATCAAAGTATTATTTATGATTGATCTGAATAAGTTGCAATAGTTGCCGGAAACCGATACCTTAGTCCGATTAACCTTTTTCGCAAATGAAATATTTATACCTG
>JAFDZL010000436.1 GCA_018266935.1 Bacteroidota bacterium
AAAATATCCGAATTAAAAATCCGAGGCCAGCGATCAGTGACCAGAGATAAGTTTTAACCAACCTTGATGTAATCCTGGCGGTAGCCGACTCACCCCTGCCCCTCTCTGCTTCGCAAAGAGGGGTTTGAAGATTTTTCTATGTTTTTTTAAAATCCTCTTTACGCCCAGCGTAGAGAGGGTGGTCAATCCGCTGGTTAGCGGAGATGACCGGGTGAGTCCACGCGGGTTAAATTCACTACCTTAGCGCAATCAACCTGTATGAAGAAATTTTATTCTCTGTTTGTGCTTTCATTTTTATTCTACCAGGCCAGCGCACAGGTCAGCTGGCTGCCCCGCTTTATCAACCGCATGTATTTTGATAAAGACAGCACCCGGAAAAGCAGCTTTGTGGTGATACCGATACTTACATCTGCTCCGGAGACGGGTCTTGAGATGGGCGGCGCAGGGTTATATTCGTTTTACAGCGACACCGTGCGCGCGCATGGGACCAAAGTGTCGGATATTTATCCTTATGTTTCTATAACCACCAAAGGGCAAAGCCATTTCAGCGTGAGCACCACTTACTGGACCCCAAAAAACCTGGCGAATTATACCGGGGCCGTTAGTTATATCAATTACCCTTTCAATTTTTACGGCATCGGAAATAGCACGCGCAAAGCGGATGCGCAGGACGTGACCGAAAAGCGCTTTAAGCTGAACCTGGGGTCAAGCTGGCTCATAGGCAAAAACCTGTATGCGGGTCTTGTCGCAGGCGGGTTCAATTATAAATATTCGAATATTGACCTGTCGGGCAATCATTTCCCTGGCGAACCGCCGGTAGAGGATGCCGGTGGCGGCGCCGGCGTTTATATCGGCCCAAACCTGCTTTTTGACAGCCGGGACAATAATACGTACAGCACCCGGGGCATGATCATCAACGCATATTATAATGGCATGCACGGTATATCATCGAATAACGGTTATATCGGAGGATTCTTCAATTTTGAATACTCGCAATTCTTTTCGTTAGCGAAAAAGCTGGTTTTAGGCGTGGATCTCCAGGAGCAAAGCCTGACCGGCGGCCTCTCCCCTTTTTACCTGTTGCCCTCGCTGGGCAGCGACGAAATGATGCGCGGTTATTATAACGGCCGTTACCGTGACCGCAATTTTATCGCCGGGCAAACCGAATTGCGGTACCGCATCAGCGACCGTTTTGGCGTGGTTGGATTTTTAGGAACGGGCGAGGTGGCGCACAATATGTTTTCAATGAGCGCCCTGAAACCGGATTACGGCGGCGGGGTACGTTATTTCTTCGATACGGAAAAAGGGCTTGCCATCCGGGCCGACTACGGGATCGGCGAGAAGGCTCCGGGCGAGCCCCGGCAAAGCGGATTTTATATCGGGCTGGGGCAATCGTTTTGATTTGAGAATGTGATAATTTGAAGATTTGAAAATTATTCTGATTACCAAACATCCATTTTCAAATTTTCAAATTGATTAACTTTCAAATTTTAATTTTGAAATCCTCCTTCGCCTGTCCTTTCCGGAAATAAACCAACCCCATCCAGAACATATCAACAGTTACAGTCACCTGCGGATGCGATTTGATTGCAGCCCAGGCTTCTTTCATGCCTTCGGTTTGGTAAATATTGCTGAAGACAAGCAAAGTGCCATCGTGTACTTTTGGCAAAAGCCAGTCAAAATAGCGCAACACCGTTTCTTTAGTTTGCATGTCGTTGATAAAAGCGAAATCGATCTTATTCAGGCCGGCCAATACTGCTGGAAGCCCATCGTTTTCCAGGCTGTGGAACTCCGCGTTCGGCGCGGCTTTTTTGAGATAGACTGAGATAGTTTCAGAGGTTGCGCCAAGCTCGATCATATTTGCGGGCCTCAGATCGGCGACGAGACGGCAAAGCAATTGCGCGAGTCGGGGATGGATCACGCGCTTGTCAGAAGGTCGGCTTTTGAGCTCTCTTTCAGCTTCATCATATACTTTTTTGGCTGAAAAGTCGTAAATTACCTTGTCCACCAACCTGTAAACAAAGGGCGAGTGGGTGCCGTGTCGTGTTTTAGCTTTCAGCCTGTGCAGCGCATAGTCTTTCGCGAACCTGAAATTTGACATGGCCGTAAAAATAGATAAACGATTAGTATTTTAGCTTTTGTAATGATAGACCCGGTTGAGATAAATTCCCTGATCAAACTGCTGGACGACCCCGACAAAGAAATTTTCGGTCATATCCACGATAAACTTTTCTCGTATGGAAGTGAGGCGATAGGTTACCTCGAATCGGCATGGGAACAGGCATTCGACCCTATTTTACAGGAGCGTATCGCCAACCTGGTGCACGAAATACAGTTTTCCCTAGCTAAAGATGAATTGAAATTATGGTACCAGGGCGGTTGTTTCGACCTGCTGCAGGGAGTTCTTACGATCAATAAATACCAGTACCCCGACCTCGACGAGCAAAAAGTGATCAACCAGATCGAGGCTATCAAACGCGACATATGGCTGCAGATGATCTACGACGCCAGCCCGGCGGAGCAAGTGAAGCTCATCAACCATGTATTCTATAATATTTATGGTTTCAGCGGCAATACATCCAATCACCACGATCCGCAGAACAGCTACCTGAGCGCCGTGCTCGAAAGCAAAAAAGGCAACCAAATTTCGCTGGCTATCATTTACTCTATCATTGCGCAAAAGCTTGACATACCCATCTACGGCGTCAACCTGCCCCAGCACTTTATCCTGGCTTATGTCGATGAAAGCATGGAAACCGAATTTGAAGGCGGCATATTGTTCTATATCAACGCGTTCAACCGCGGGGTGATGTTCGGCAGAAGGGATGTGGATATGTTCCTGAAGAACCTGAAACTTCAGCCCGAAAAACAGTTTTATGAGCCTTGCTCCAATGCCGATATCGTTCGCCGCATCCTCCGCAACCTCATCAGCGCTTATGAAAATTTAGGCTCGACGGAGAAGGTGGCTGAGTTGAATCAGCTGATGGAGATTGTAAGTTAGTCCTTAAGTCCGCATAAGTCCGAAAGTCCGTAAGATGCATGCCGGTAAAGTAAAAACTTAATCGGTGTAATCAAAGATTAAAAACCGTTACCTCTTAACCAGCTTGCCGCCCAATCGAACCAATGTTCCGGGCTTCGGGGATTTTCCAGGCCGAAACCATGACCGCCTTCCTGGAAAGTACGTAATTCGGCTTTTACTTTATGCTGAATGAGGGCTTCGTAAAACATAATTGAGTTTTGGACCGGCACCACGTCGTCATCGGCTGCATGAACCAGGAACGTCGGCGGAGTATCGGAAGTGATCTGCTTTTCGTTGGAATACAAATCGACCTGTTGTTGCGATGGGTTTTTGCCGATCAGATTTTCTCTTGAGCCTGCATGAGCCTCCGGCCCGAAACTGATCACAGGGTAAATAAGCATCGCGAAGTCTGGCCGCAGGCTGATTTTTTTCGGGTTATCAATGAGCGCTTGCTGGTAATGCGTATCCAGTGTTGAAGCCAAATGCCCACCTGCCGAAAAGCCGATAATACCTATTTTATGCGGATCGATGCCGTATTCAGATGCATGTTCACGGATAAATTGAATGGCTCTTTGTGCATCCTGCAGCGGACCGATGCTTTTGTCCATCATGATCAGGTCACTGGGCAACCGGTATTTCACCACGAACGCCGTCACACCGATCTTATTGAACTCCTCAGCTATTAGCCTGCCCTCGTGATTGGAGGCCAAACCCGCATAACTGCCGCCGGGAAATACCAGGATAGCCGTTCCGGTTGCTCTGCCTTTTTCCGGGAAGTAGGGCGTAATCGCAGGTACGCTGACATCCGTTATCCAATAATTCTGCGCTGTATCAGTTTTCTCGACATAAGTTGCCGGCGTTGGCTTTGAATTGGGCACGCCGTTTGGATAAAGCGGTATCGGTTTTTGCTGCGCAAACAGAGTTGACGATAGTAGCATAGCTGAGGTCAGCAAGAGGCAAATATTTTTGATCATGTCAGAAAGATTTTCAGGTCTGGCACCAAATATAACCGATTACTTCGACCCGCCAAATTCCATCAAGTAGGCTTTCAGGAAATCATTCAGGTCGCCGTCCAGTACCGCTTGCGCATTTGATGTTTCATAATCTGTACGCAAGTCCTTCACCAACTTATACGGATGCAGCACATAGTTCCTGATCTGTGACCCCCACTCAATCTTCTTCTTGCTGCCCTCGATAGCGTTGGTAGTCTCCATGCGTTTGCGCATTTCGATCTCATATAATTGTGATTTCAGTAATCGTATGGCATTTTCCTTATTCTGCAACTGCGAACGCGATTCCTGGTTTTTAATGATGATGCCCGACGGCTTGTGATATAAGCGCACAGCCGTTTCCACCTTATTCACGTTCTGGCCTCCGGCACCCCCTGAGCGGAAGGTCTCAAATTCAATATCTGCCGGGTTAATATCGATCTCGATCGTGTCGTCCACCAGCGGATAAACATAAACTGAGGCAAATGAAGTGTGACGCTTGGCGTTGGCATCGAACGGTGAAATACGCACTAAGCGGTGCACGCCGTTCTCGCCTTTCAGGTAACCATAAGCAAAATCGCCTTCAAATTGCAGGGTAACCGTTTTCACACCGGCGACATCGCCTTCCTGGAAATCCTGTTCGGTAACCTTATAGCCGTTCTTTTCACCCCACATGATATACATGCGCATCAGCATGCCGGCCCAATCGCAGCTTTCGGTACCTCCGGCGCCTGCCGTGATCTGGAGCACCGCATTCAGCTGGTCCTCCTCGGCCGAGAGCATATTCTTGAATTCCAGTTCTTCAACAGCTTTCAATGCGGTGTCGAACTGTTCCTGCATTTCGTGCTCACTGGCGTCGCCTGCCTGGTAAAAATCGAACATCACCCCGGCGTCATCCACGGTGGATGCCACCTGCTGGTAAGCGTCTGTCCAAACTTTTTTGGTTTTGATGGAAGCCAGTACTTTTTCGGCCTCTTTAGGCTCGTCCCAGAAGTGGGGGCCGACGGTTATTTCCTGTTCTTTTTGTAATGCATCGAGCTTGGTATCGATGTCAAAGATGCCTCCTCAGGGAAGTTACTCTATCCCTCAAGTCCTGGATCTGTTCTTTAGTCATGGGCGCAAAGATAATGTGCAGATGTGCAGATGTGCAAATGTGCAGATGAGGTTAATTCATTAATGTATCAACGTGCTAATCAACCTCACCACTTTTCAACAAACACGGTGGCCCGGGTCCGGCCATTCCAAAAAAAGTCAAAGGGGTTGCAAATTTCTTGCAGCCCCCTTGAACATGTTTTTCGGCAGAGTGTCTTTATTTATACGGCCATCATGTCGTGCACGATGCCGGAAAGATCGGCGCGGTTGCCGTTGATCTTGGACAAAAATGAGCTTAATGCAAACTCCTTGTTCTGCTCATTCTTGGTCTGACGGATCAGCTCAAGCATGGCGGGCTTCATCAGCGAATTCGCTATCTTCAGGGAAGATGCAGGGTCTATGCCATAGTATTTATTCAGTTTTGTGGCAAATTTGTTCACTACGCTGGTCACCAACGGGTTCTTGTATATTTCCGGGTACTGGAAATATTTTACCAGGTCGCGCAACTTACCTGACTCCATCTGGCCCTTCAACACTTCAATGATAGAACTTGACGCCTCATTGAGTATCGCCTCGTGGTATTTTGCGGGTACTTCCGGATTCTCAATAAGCGCCTTCCCGGCGTTATTTTTTACGAGCTGAAACAGTTTTTCGAACATACTTAATTTCCCTTATAGTGTATTGACAAAATGATGACAAATGGCATATTTATTTATCATACGCACAAAGATAGTATTTAGTTTTTCCTATTTTAAAAAGATTTGTCAAAGTTTTTTAATAAAATACTAATTTGAATCGTGTAAAACCAACACTAAGCCCCATGTGTTATTCATACACGCAAAAATAGTGTGCTTTTGACACCGAAAACAGGTGTCTTTTGAACACGAAGAAGGCTTATTTCAGATTTAATATTTGCGTGAACATTAAATCCTATTTTTGTAAAAAACTACAACAATGCTGCCAAAAATTGATTTCACTTCTACTGAGGCTTATAAATACCTGGCCGACCATTATATCGACATCACTTCGAAAAACCTAAAAGATCTGTTTAAAGCTGACAATCAGCGATTTAATAAATTTTCAGTAAGCTTTAACGACATTCTTGTCGATTACTCAAAAAATCGCATCGACGACGAGACCGTCGCTTTATTAATACAACTGGCGCGCGAATGTCGGGTAAAAGAAGCAGCGGAAGCCATGTTCTCGGGTGAGCGTATTAACGTTACCGAAAACCGTCCGGTGCTGCATATCGCCCTGCGCAACCGCAGCAACAAGCCGATCTATGTGGACGGGAAAGACGTGATGGAAGATGTGAACCGCGTGCTGAACCAGATGAAGACTTTCAGCGAGGCCATTATCTCTGGCTCATGGAAGGGCTTTACGGGCAAGGCGATCACCGATGTGGTGAATATCGGCATCGGCGGGTCAGACCTCGGCCCCGTGATGGTAACCGAAGCGCTGCGCCCCTATAAGAATCACCTGAACATGCATTTCGTGTCCAATGTGGACGGAACGCATATTGCTGAAACTTTAAAAGCCCTCAGCCCGGAAACGACGCTGTTTCTCATCGCGTCCAAAACTTTCACCACCCAGGAAACTATGGCGAATGCGCACAGCGCCCGCGACTGGTTCCTGGCCGGCGGCGGCAAGGAAAGCGACGTAGCTAAACATTTTGCGGCTTTGTCAACTAACACGGAAGGCGTATCCAAATTCGGCATCGACACGAAGAACATGTTCGAATTTTGGGATTGGGTCGGCGGACGTTATTCGCTGTGGAGCGCGATAGGCTTGTCGATCGTGCTGAGTATCGGCTTTGAAAACTTTACCGAACTGCTCACCGGCGCGCATCAGGTCGATCAGCATTTCCTGAATACCGAATTTGAAGAAAACATCCCGGTCATCCTTGCACTCATCGGTATTTGGTATAACAATTTCTTCGAAGCTGAAACCGAAGCTATCCTGCCGTACGATCAATATATGCACCGTTTCGCCGCTTACTTCCAGCAAGGCGATATGGAAAGCAACGGCAAGCACGTGGGCCGTAACGGCAACCAGGTCGATTACTCTACAGGGCCGATCATCTGGGGCGAACCCGGCACCAACGGTCAGCATGCTTTCTATCAATTGATCCACCAGGGCACCAAGCTTATTCCTTGTGATTTCATCGCCCCGGCACAAACGCATAACCCGCTTGGGGAGCATCATCAAATGCTGCTGTCAAACTTTTTCGCCCAAACTGAAGCATTGATGAATGGCAAAACAATTGAAGAAGTAAAAGCCGAACTGAAGGCTTCGGGTAAATCGGATGCAGAAATAGAAGCGCTGGCGCCTTTCAAAGAATTTGATGGCAACAGACCGACCAATTCGATTTTGGTAAGAAAGATAACACCAAGAACCCTGGGCTCCTTGATCGCGATGTACGAGCATAAGATATTCGTTCAGGGCATCATCTGGAATATTTACAGCTTCGATCAATGGGGTGTTGAATTAGGCAAACAACTGGCTGGTAAGATACTTCCCGAACTGCGGTCCAATGATGAAATAAGCAGTCATGATTCTTCGACCAATGGGTTGATCAATCAGTATAAGGCGTGGCGTTAGTCAGTTTGCAGTTGCCAGTGCGCAGTTGGCAGTAAAACTATGCTAAATAACAGGAGCTTTTTCGTCAAAGGCTCCTTTTGTGCAAACTGCCAACTCAGAACTGCCAACTTTCTACTTAGCTTTCGCATTAACAACAGGTACAAATTTCACCTGGTAAACAAAGGGCCATTTTTTGCCGGTTACGAACAGGCGCTTCCCTTTATCGTCCCAGGCGATGCCATTAAGTACGTTCTGATCGTTGTCGTAATTGGCGGGGCGATCTTTCAGTGGCCAAAGGTTAGACATATCTATGGTACGCTCAACGGCGCCGGTTTTAGGATTGATGACAATGATGGTGTCGCGCGTATATATATTTGAATACAGTTTACCGTCGATATACTCGAGTTCATTTACCTCATCAATCGCGCCTTTATCGTCATAGACATCGATATAGCCGGTGCTTCGGTAATTACCTTTATCCAGGAACCATATCCGGTTAGTGCTGTCGTCGGTGTAGAGCTTTTTCCCGTCCGAGCACATGCCCCAGCCCTCTACGCCCACATTATAATTAAAAGTATTCAATAGCTTTAAGGTGTTCAGGTCATATACAAAACCTACTTTCTCACGATAAGTAAGCTGGACGATCTTGTCGCCTACAATCGCAAAGCCTTCGCCGAAGTATTTTTTATCTAATTTCGTTTCCTGCACAGTCTTCCCCGTTTCCAGGTCAACTTTCTTCATCGCCGAATGCCCGTAATTACCGGTGCTCTCGTACAGGTAGCCATCGTAATATTGCAGTCCTTCGGTATAAGCGCTGGTGTCGTGCGGGAATTTCCGGATCACCTGGTAAGTGTATTGTTCAGGCGCTTTCGCGGCCAGCAAAACAATATTCGTTGTGGCGTCCTGGCTTTTGCCCCCTGTGAAAACGCGTGCCGTAATTACTCTTGGGCCTAACGACAATGTGCCAGTTTTTAATAACAGTGCCGATGTGTCTTTCTTCGAACCCAGACGGGTTGAATCCACCAGGTAAACAATCGAGTCAGCTTTAATATCCGCGGGGAGACTTACCTTAACAGTAACATCCGCGCCTGATTTATAATTGGTGCCTGCTTCGGGACTGACAGTAATATCAGCTGATTTTTTTTCTTTATTACAGCTTGAGCAGCCGTAAACGAGCGCTATGACAGCCAGGAAAAGGTAGAGTTTGTTCTTCATAAATTATTCGGCAGACGGCCAGAATGCGTCCTCAATATGTTTAAGTGTATAGTTCAGCTCGTCGCGGAACAAAACGGATATGATATCGAACCGCACTTCGCCCTGGTGATCCATTAGGTAAATATATTCATCTGCGGCCTGTGCCAGCAACTTTTGTTTGCGGTTATCGACAAAGTCCTCAGGCTCGCCGAAAGCGTTACCCGTCCGCGCCTTCACTTCGGCAAAAATAATGATGCCATCCTTGTAAGCCACCAGGTCGAGCTCGCATTTGCCGTGGGTCCAGTTCTCGTCCAGTATCTCGTAACCCGCATCCTCAAGGAATGTTTTAGCCAGGGCCTCGCCGCGGCGGCCGAGTTCGAGGTGCTGCGCCATTATTTTAAAATTACCGAACCGAGATAGTCCGAAATGCTTTTTTCCACCTTTTTCATGTGCATGTATTGCGTCAGCAACAATTCAGTATCCGCATCACCATCCGCTTTTTGCAATTCGGTACGCAGGCCATCCAGTATTTTTCCCACCTTTTGCTTTTTCAGGTGAAATATCGCGCCGAGGATGGTGGCCTTCATGTTCGCCTGCTCGTCGGGCACCAATATCTTATGCATTTCGTACCAGTTTTCGCTCAGCGTATATTTCGTCGCCAGCAAGGTAACGGTCAGATCAACTATTTCCTTATCCGGGTAATGAATAAAAAACTGCTCTTCGGGCAAAACGCCGTTCTCCAGCTCTTTAGCATACAGTTCGACAAATTTTTTGCTGGCCGGATGCTCGAATTCCACATCTCCCAATTCAGTGACCATGAACGGGCCGATATAGGTGTTGGCAATGCCGTCCCAATCGATCATCCGGTTGCCATAAAGCAAAAGCAAGCGAACGATCTCCCGTTCCTGGCTCGATTCGTCTTTCTTAACAGGCGCTTCGGGTGTTAGCTCCTCGGGCGGTAAGTAATCTGCCGACTCGATGGACCGGGTCGCTTGCTGCTGCACGTCTTTTTTGGCCTTATTGAGCCGCATTTTATTAAGCTCGGTCAGCAGTGCCCGTTCATCGATCTCCAGTAAATGACTGCATTCCTTAATAAATACTGACGCTTTGATAGAATCAGGTATTTTAGCAATGCTCTCGACGATCTCGCGGATCACGTCGGCACGTTTGATCGGATCATTGCCCGCTTCTTTGAGCAGGATATC
Source organism: Bacteroidota bacterium (assembly GCA_018266935.1). GTDB lineage: Bacteria > Bacteroidota > Bacteroidia > Sphingobacteriales > Sphingobacteriaceae > Mucilaginibacter. Next base: position 10,080 of record JAFDZL010000436.1, read on the forward strand.
GGTTTTATATAGAATGAAGTCCTTTTTGTACTGCGCGATATAATTCTTGAAGGCATTGGTACCCACCAGCCGCACATAGGAGTCGGGGTCGTGACCATCGGGAAAAAGCACCACTTTCACGTTGAGCCCTTCTTCCAGTATCATATCCAATCCGCGCAGCGAAGCCTTGATACCAGCGGCATCACCATCATAAAGGATGGTCACATTTTTGGTGAAACGGCCGATCAGCCTGATTTGCTCGACTGTTAAAGAGGTACCCGATGAAGCTACCACATTCTCTATCCCCGCCTGGTGGACGGAAAGTACATCGGCATACCCTTCGACTAAGTAGCAATTGTCTTCGTCGCGGATGGCTT
>JAFDZL010000437.1 GCA_018266935.1 Bacteroidota bacterium
AACTGCACGCTATACAAGCCGAACAGGATTTGATAGCAATTAAAGCCGCCAGGAAGCGCGCTGAAGATGCGTTGACTGAATTGCGCGCTACCCAAAATAAACTGATTCAATCCGAAAAAATGGCCTCACTGGGTGAATTGACGGCCGGCATCGCCCACGAGATACAAAACCCGCTAAACTTCGTCAATAATTTCTCCGAAGTAAGCGCTGAACTGAGCGACGAGATGGAGGAGGAATTGAGCAGGGGCGACACCGAAGAAGCTATGGCTATAGCAAACGATATTAAACAAAACCTGGAAAAAATACGACATCATGGCAAACGCGCCGATGGCATTGTGAAAGGTATGCTGCAGCACAGCCGCGCAAGCAGCGATGTGAAGGAGCCGACGGACATCAATAAACTGGCGGACGAGTACCTGCATTTGGCCTATCATGGCCTGAGGGCAAAGGACAAGTCATTTAATGCAGAGCTTACCACACATTTCGACGAACAGCTGCCGAAAGTTAATATGGTTCCGCAAGATATCGGACGGGTTATCTTGAACATGATCAACAATGCCTTTTATGCCACTCAGCAAAAGGCAAAAGCAAATAGCAACAGTTACAAGCCGGAAGTAACTGTAGCAACCTGCATCAAAGATGGCCAGGTGGTTATCAAAGTAAAAGACAATGGCAATGGTATTCCGGAAGCAATTAAAGACAAGATCATGCAGCCATTTTTTACCACGAAACCAACGGGCGAAGGGACAGGATTGGGGCTATCACTGAGCTATGATATAGTGGTAAAGGGACATGAAGGAAAGATCGATGTTGACTCGAAAATAGGCGAATACACTGAATTTATTGTGAGCTTGCCGCTTTCTTAACCCGAATTAATTACTTTAGCTTTTAAATCGCTTGGCGATACTATGGATATATTTTACTTCCTCGCTGCTTTTATTCTTATCAGGCGCATCAACAAGCGGTTCAAATTCACGCCGCTTTACGCCAAATGGCATGCCCTTTTTAATGTGGCGAGTCTCGTCGTAGTGTTGTTTTATACTGTGGTGAGGATAACTCTTGAAACCTGGGCTGATAACCTGATCGGTGCGGCGGTATTGGTAGGTATTGTTTTTTATGCCGACAGGGAGGAAGATTTCAAACCCTGGCGCAAAATGTTTATCGTCACCTACCCGCTTGCGGCGGTTGGTGTTATAACGGGTATCACGGCCTTTGTGGCAGGGGACTTTTATGAAAATAACCACGGCTGGTTCGATATAGCCACTGCCGCTGCCTTTGTGTGGATGTTTGCCCGCTGGGCAGCGTCGCGCAAGCAGGAGGAAGAGCTGAAAATGGCGTCGATCAAAAACACCGAGTTGGAAAAACTGGTGGCCGAACGAACCGCCGAGATAACCAAACAGAAGGAAGAACTGGAAGAAACGCTGCAGGAACTGAAAACTACTCAGGCTCAGCTGATCCAGTCAGAAAAAATGGCATCGCTGGGCGAGCTGACCGCGGGTATTGCCCATGAGATACAGAATCCACTGAATTTCGTCAATAACTTTTCCGATGTAAGCGCCGAGCTTATTGACGAGATGGAGGAAGAGCTATCTAAGGGGGATATTGAAGAGGCAAAGGCAATAGCCGGGGATATTAAACAAAACCTGGAAAAGATACGTCACCATGGCCAGCGGGCAGACGGCATTGTGAAAGGTATGCTGCAGCACAGCCGCGCCAGCAGCAATGTGAAAGAACCCGCTGACATTAATAAGCTGGCAGACGAATATCTGCGGCTGGCTTACCATGGATTGCGTGCTAAAGACAAATCGTTTAATGCTGAACTGATCACGCATTTTGCTGAAAACCTGCCCACAGCCGAAATGGTGCCGCAGGATATCGGCCGGGTACTGCTCAACCTGTTCAACAACGCCTTTTACGCCGTGCAAAAAAAACAGGCCGCAGCGGGCGACGGGTTCAAGCCGACTGTGGAGGTGGATACATCGTTGAAAGGTAAGAATATTGAGATCGTAGTGAAGGACAATGGTACAGGTATCCCTGACGATATCAGGGAAAAGATCATGCAGCCGTTTTTTACTACGAAACCGACCGGGCAGGGCACAGGTTTAGGGTTGTCGCTGAGCTACGATATTGTCGTGAAAGCGCACAACGGTAAAATAGATGTAAAAAGTAAAGACGGCGAAGGATCGGAGTTCAGAATAAGCATACCCGTTTAGTTTAATTAAACTATATTTAAACCTAATTATGAAGATACTTGTCGTTGACGACGAGGCTGATGTGCAGCCCCTTTTCCTGCAGCGGTTTCGCCGGGAAATTCGAGATCATGAATTTGAATTTGACTTCGCGCTTTCGGGTGAGGATGCGCTTAACTATCTGCACGACAAGCATAGCGAGGTGGTGCTTATCCTGTCCGACATCAACATGCCGGGTATGAGCGGGCTGGAGTTGCTTTCCCGTATCAGGCACGAATATGACGAGCCGCCGCCAATGGTGATGATGATCACCGCCTATGGCGACGAGGAAAATCACCGGCAGGCAATGGACCGCGGCGCGAACGACTTCCTGACAAAACCACTTGATTTCAACCTTTTAAAAGAAAAACTTAGAACTTTTAGCACAGAATAATGGCCAAGATACTTGTTGTGGATGATGAGGCTGACCTGGAGGCGTTGGTAAAGCAAAAATTCAGACGAAAGATACGAGAGAACGTATATGAGTTTGTTTTTGCCCAAAACGGTGAAGAGGCTCTGCAAAAAGTAAGCGAGCACCCGGACCTGGATATCGTCCTTTCGGATATCAATATGCCGGTAATGGATGGCTTGACCCTGTTGAGCCGCCTGCCCGAAGCCAACCCGGTTATCAAAGCCGTCGTGGTATCGGCGTACGGCGATATGCAGAACATACGCACCGCCATGAACCGTGGCGCGTTCGATTTTGTATGCAAACCGGTAGATTTTGATGATCTGGACCTGACAATGGAAAAAACCATCAACTACGTAAAGCAGTTACACGAAACCATGCAGGCCATTAAGGAAAACAACATCCTAAAGATGTATGTGGACGACAACGTGCTTAATTTCATGTCGCACAAGGAGTTCGAAAACAGCCTGTTGAAGAATGAGACCATGGAGGCCACGGTGATGTTTATTGACGTGTGCGGCTTTACCAAGATCACTGAGCACGTTCCGGCCAATATCGTGGTGAATTTGCTGAACAGTTTGTTCGATAAAATTGTCAAAGAGATCATCGCACAGGGCGGCCATGTGGATAAATTCATGGGTGACGCTATCATGGCGGTTTACCGGGGCGATTATCATTTGGACCGTGCCATTGACAGCGCGCTGGCCATTAAGGCTGAGCTCGAAAAGATGGAGCTGGTTTCGGCAGGTGAAAAAACATTTAAAGCCGAGGTATCGGTAGGAATCAATTCGGGCGAAATGGTGTCAGGGAATATCGGTTCGGCTTCGCTGAGAAGGCTCGATTATACCGTCATTGGCGATTCGGTTAATGTGGCCCAGCGCCTGCAAACCGTGGCTAAAGCCGGCCAAATACTGATCACCGAACAGGTGAATGAAACCATTAAAGAATCCTTCAAAACACAACTTAACGGCGAGTTTACGCTCAAGAACAAAGAAAAGCCTGTGGTTACTTACGAGGTCATAGAATAACAGCCATAGTCATATTTAATATCTTCTTAATCAAAATCCCAAAAAGATAAGACAACTTTGCTCTGTGCTCTTTGTGTACAGACCCTGTGTTCTTTGTGGTTAATTAACGGCAGAGATCGCAAAGGAGGCACAAAGTTCACAGAGTACTCCATCCGCAAGCAAATGGAAAGAAGATCAGCCTTAAAAAATATCGGCGGCCTGTTGCTGGCCCCCTCTCTGTCATTAGGGATTACCAGGCAGGATAAAACTCCCGTTTTACGCATTGCCCATCTCACAGACATTCATCTGAAAGACCAATTCGATGCGCCCGGGCGTTTCACCCGGTGCCTGCACCACATGCAGCAGCGATCGCCCAAAGTCGACCTTGTGCTGAATGGCGGTGATATCGTGTTTGATATGAACAGGGAGAATATCAGCACGATCAGCGATCAATGGAAGCTATATAAATCGGTATGGGCAAATGAATGCGGCCTGCCGGTAAGCTATTGCCTCGGGAATCATGATGTGTGGTGGAATGAGGATGATAAATCACAGGTGTTATATGGCAAAGAATATTCAATGGATCAACTGGGTTTGCATATATCTTATTACAGCTTTACCAAAGCAGGCTGGAAATTTATCCTGCTGGATAGCGTTCACCTGGATATTGATAACACCTGGTATATCGGCAAGCTGGGCGATGTGCAGTTTGCCTGGCTGGAAAACGAGTTGAAAAACACCGATCCTAATACGCCCGTATTGGTGATGACGCATATCCCTATACTAACGGCCACGAACCTCGTTGAAGATAACATAGTAAACCGGTGGACCATGTACGGCGGCGACATGCATACCGATGTGGCAAAGATCATCAGCCTGTTTTACAAATATCCCAATGTCAAATTGTGTTTAAGCGGCCACATCCACCTGCGCGAAAAGCTCGTTTACGACAATGTGACGTACATCTGCAACGGCGCTGTAAGCGGCGCCTGGTGGGAAGGCAATAAACGTGAAACAGCACCGGGTTATGGCATCATCGACCTATATGCCGATGGGAGTTTTGATGAAAGCTATATTAACTATTAAAAACTGCCGATAATCGATCCCATTCCTTTGCCCGTCATGTAAACAAAAGCTTCAGCAGCTTTAACGCCCAGTTCGCGTCCGCGGAAATCTTCCATGGCAGCGTGGCCGCAGCCATATATCCCCGGCGGGTCCTGGCTTACGTGACAGTAAACCGATTTGCGTTTTTGCTCCTGTGTATCGCTGATATCCACATAATCGGTAGGTTTGAAAATCTGCGTTTGCTCACCGGTACACACTTCGAAGAAATAGAGCGGGAACTTATGAGATGAACGAACCCAGGTTTGTATCACCAGCAAACTGGCTACCTGATGGTCTTTATGCGTATCGATGGGCCAGTGCGTAAAAACCAGGTCGGGTTTTTCGTCGGCTATCATTTGCTGCACTTTCATTAGCCAGTCGTTGTCCATAATAGTCGCGCCGTCTATCTGTCCCGCAAAAACTGGCTTGGTTTTCAGCACGCCGCAGGCATTAATTGCCTCCTGTTTTCTGATGGCGGCCGCCTCGGCATGTGATTTACCCTCGATACCGGCTTCGCCCGTGGTTAGGTAAATGATCGTCACGTCGTGCCCCATGTTTACCAGTTTGGCAAGCGTACCGCCGCAGCCGCTTTCCGGGTCGTCCGGGTGTCCGCCAAAGCAAACGATCTTCTTCTTTTCGGCTTCGTTTTTTGGTTTGGCCTGTAAAATACCCGGCAGGGTAAGTAATCCTAAACCGGCAACACCGGCTTTTACAAAATCTCTGCGTGATGTTGGTGAGCTTTCCATAGTGACTGGGTTAAACAGAATGTGTACGCTACGAAATAACCGTGATGTGTAAAGGATACCGGGATAGGTAGTTCGTTATCGCCACTAACTATCAGCGGCCAGCCATGCCTGTGTTTAGCGACTTGCAAGCTGTTTCCCGGAAATATACCATTGAGCGCGCTCAGAAGCAATTCCCTGACCACATTTGATTGATCATCTGGTTTTGCTGAATCGATCCTTTTTATCTCATAGTGTATAGCTGAGAAGTCATCTTGGTCATTCACGATCGAAAAGATATAGTCCTGGTTGACAAACGACTTCGAATAAAGCACCTGATCGCCGTATCGGGCAGTTCCTTCAAAATATTCGCCGGAAAAGTTTAGCGTATCGATAGCTATTTTCGACGGCGAAAAAATAAGTTGTGGTTCAAATCTTTTCAGGAACTTGTAGGTTGATTCTTTAACGGACCACGCCAGCCATACAAAATGCTCGAAGGGAAGCTGCTCTTTGAGCTGAGTCGAATAAAGTTTCAGTTCAGCAGGCGTAACAATCCGCGAATAAAATTGAGATTGCCGGGTGCGGGCGACATCGATAGCTGCCAGGGCCACAATATCGTTTCCCGCGCTGTTCATTATTTCTGATTAAGCTTTTCAGAGATCACATCAATGCAGCTGCCCACGTTTAGCATTTTGTCCGCCGAATCGTAATCTATCTCGATATCGTATCTGGCCTCCGCGTCGATGATAATATCAACCAAATTAGCCGAATTGATCTTCAGATCGGCTATCAGGTCGGTCTGGTCATTCAGGTTGTTGAGCGCCTCTTTATTCGTCGTGTAGGGGGCAACAACTCCTTTCAGCTCATTCAGTATCTCTTGTCTGGTCATTATTTATTATGTATTGAATTTTGAAAATATTAAGCAGGAATTAACATCGCCGAAGCCGAAATTGGCCTTGGCTACAACGTTAACTTCTTTCTTTATCATTTTCACCGGTAAACAATCTTGATCAATAATATTTAATATTTCAGGATTTGGATCCTCTAAATTAATATTTGGATGTACAAATCCATTAACTATTTGCAATATGCATGCCACAGATTCGATAGAGCCGGCAGCGCTGAGACAATGGCCGATCATGGATTTCACCGAATTGATATGCGGAAAATCCTTGCCGCGGCGCCCCAATACATTGCTCCAGTTTTGGATTTCTATCTTGTCCGCCATAGTCGCGGTAAGATGACCGCTGACCAGGTCTATTTGTTTTGGGTCGATCTTTGAGCTTTTGATAGCCTCGCTGATGCAGCGCATGATACCCACCGGGTTAGGCGCCGTCATGGTGCCGCCAC
>JAFDZL010000438.1 GCA_018266935.1 Bacteroidota bacterium
GCTCACTTTTTCCTGCAATATCCAGTTCTCAGGGTCTTTGATGTTTTCGACATCGTCTTTTTTTACGTCGATGATAACGCCCTGCCCCGCAAATGAAAACAATGGCTTGAGTACATAATTTTCCAGATCAGCCGGAACGGCTTTTATTTGATGGAGAAACTGTGTTTTCGGTACATAATCCCCTTTAAGGAAAGGCATGGTAAACTTGCTGATCCGGTAAAACCAGTTCGGGTGCGTGATCCATTCTACATCCAGGGGCTTGCGTACATCGACCACCTTATTGAAAATATCAGGGTCGCTTTCTATCTCGTCAAATATCAGTCGGTTGTATATGCGTTTGATGGGCTTGAACGTACCACGACTTTCGTAATAAAGTTTGCCATTTTGTTCGATCAGATCACTGAGCGCGACTACCGGTATGCCCAGGTAATTTTGGGTGATGTAGAAATCGACGGCGGTTTTTTGCTCCGGTGCATTCACATCCATCAGCACAACTTCGTCGGGATGATAAGGGCCGACGATAGTTTCCTTAAGCAGCTCAAGGTATTCCGGTTTATTGAGATGACTAAAGAATATGGTCCAATCGCCCGGTATATTGAAGGTGTTCTGATAAGTTTCAGCCAAATGCACCTGGAAGCCGTAAAGCGATGGGAAGCCTTGAAGTTCGATCAGCTTTGGGACGATGTTACCGGCGTCATCTTTACAAACGCCAAAATCAAGAGCGATAAAATGCGGATGGTCGTTCTCATTGGCAACCTTCCATTTTTCAGGAATGGCCCTTTCGGTCAGTTGCTTGAAATCGGGCTGAAGAATAACGTTGATAATATCATCGCCTGCAGCCAGCAGTTTATCCCGAAAATTGTCAGTAAGGAAAACCGGCGTCTCCGCCACGCGGAATTCGATCTTCTTTTTCAGCCCTTTGTTCAGGGAATCCAGAAATTCCCGGTACTTCTCCGGCGTGAAGCTGTCGTTGAATGTTTTCCTGGCTGATGGGTCCATGAAGAGAAATTCTAAATTCTAAGCTCTAAATCCTAAAATTATGCAATGCTAAACCCTTACAACCGCCGCAACATCTACAATCATTCGAACTACGCTTCCTGCCAGCTTAAAACCGCCTGATCCAGGAAATTCGGTATAATGGTAGCCTGCGTGTGCGCTATCTTATCCGGGTCGTCCAGGCGTTCCAGCATCTCATTGTATTTGGCCATGCCATGCTCGTCGATCACTTCTTTCTTCTTTTCCTCTTTCGACAACCAGTTTTTGATACCCTGCGCATCGGCTTCCGGGTGAAACTGCGTAGAGATAAAGTACTCATTGAAACGTATAGCCATCATCGCGCGCGGCAAATCGACATGCGGCCTTTCCTTTTCGATGGCCAGCAATTGCATGCCTAGCTCCTCAAAGCGTTTATGATTAGGGTTGATCGCCTGCCAGCTGCGCGAATCGACGGTATAAAATGGGTCGCTCATGTTATCGAAAACCAGGTCTGTCCGTCCGTCCGCAGTTAAGTGGACGGGCAGAACGCCGAACGAAGGCGAACGGCGCAAATTAATGTCGCCCAAGCCATACTTCCGGCACATGATCTGGAACGAATGGCATACAAAGAACGCGTGCTTCTTTTGCGTGGTGTTCGACAGGTTATGGTCCTCGAGTTTATCTACGAGGTTGAAATATTTCTTTTCCCATTCGCTGCCTTCACTGTCTATCGGGCTGCCGGGACCACCGCTTACGATGTAAATATCAAAATCATCATATTCGGGCACCTCACATTTTTTGCGCACGTCGAATATGGTATAATTCAAATTCAGGCTGTTCTTTTCCCGGTACCGCTTCAATATCTCCTGGAAGCCACGCATGCCCTCGTTGGCAATGCCGTCGTATAAATCAAGTATCGCTACTTTTATTTCTGGTTTGTCGTTCATTATTTCATTTTTGAGACGCGGAAAGGATTGGGAATGCTCCTAATCTCTAATCACTGTTCTCTAATCTCTAACCTCTAACCTAAATTCCTTTCAATGTCTGTGATGTAATATAATCCACCACGTCGGCAAAGTTATTATTTTGCTCGTAAACGGCTAACTGCCTGTCGGCGCCGGTACCATGTTCCAGTATTTTGTGGACATACTGTAAATCGTCACCGCAGCCAAGCTCATCAACCACATCATCCACAAAGTCCAGCAACTCAAGCACAAGTGAGCGGGTATTCACCTCCATTTCCTTGCCGAAGTCGATCATTTTCCCGTCAATCCCATACCGCGCGGCACGCCATTTATTCTCGTTGATGAGCGCCCTGTTATACGTAATGAAGGCCATGTTTTGTTGACGCAATTTGTATAACTTCGCACATAGTGCCTGGAAAAGTGCTACAAATGCCATCGTCTCGTCCACCAGCATCGGGCAGTCGCATATCCTGAACTCGATGGTCTCGAAGAACGGGTGAACGCGGATATCCCACCAGATCTTTTTGGCATTATCGATGCAGTTGGTCTTTACCAATAGCTTGATATAACGGTCATACTCTTCAATGCTGCCGAAATAGTCAGGTATCCCTGTTCTTGGGAACTTATCAAACACCTTCGTTCGGAACGATTTAAAACCGGTATTCCTGCCCTCCCAGAAAGGGGAATTGGTCGAAAGCGCATAGACGTGCGGCAGGAAATACCGTACCTGGTTGGCGATATGTATTGCCAGATCACGCGACTGGATACCTACGTGCACATGCAGCCCGAAAATCAGGTTGGAACGCGCCGCTTCCTGCATTTCGTCCACGATCTCAAAATAACGCGGATGGTCGGTGATCAACTGGTGCTGCCAGTGCGAGAAAGGGTGCGTGCCCGCAGCGCCTATGCGCAGACCGAGTTCCCCGGCTAATTGGGCTACCGTGCCGCGCAGCTTCGTAACTTCCTTCCGCGCCTCAGTGGTGTCGGAACAGATATGTGTGCCCACTTCCACCACGGCCTGGTGCATTTCGGCTTTTACCTGGTCCTCGTGTATCTTTTGCGCGCCTTCAACGATCTTCTGGTCATGCGAGGTAAGCTCCCTGCTCACCGGATCGATCACCATAAATTCTTCTTCGACGCCTAAGGTGAATTTGTTCATAATTGTCGGTTTGGTTTGGCATTTAGATAGCGATGGGTTTCAAACCCATCGCTATCGGTTATTATTTCTTAGCAGGCGCTTTCTTTGGTGCCGCCGGTTTCTTAGCGGCTGCTTTTTTAACAGACCCTTCCTTTATCGTGCCTTCTGTCAATATACTGTGGTCCACTTTGCCTGAAGTAGCTTCCTTTTTGTCAGCCTTCTTCTCCACCTTCTTTTCATTATCAAGTAACTGTATGCCTGCCGCGCCCGTCTTTACAAATTCGCCCCAGGTGAGGTTATCGCGACCGTCCTTTTGTTTTTTGGCGCGTTCGATGGCATAATCGGCTGCGGTTTCTACTACCCAATCGAAATTATCCTGGCCTACGCTCGTCACTTCGGCATCGGGTGCGGGGTTGCAGAAGTCGATGGCATAAGGTACGCCGTTGCGTACGGCAAACTCAACGGTGTTAAAATCGTAACCCAAATACTTATTCAGCTTGATCACATAGTTCTTGACCGTTTCCAGCAGCTTCTTTTCAGCCGGGGCCTTGCCATGCTCGTAACGCAGGTGGTGCGGGTTGCGCGGCTCGTACTGCATAATGCGTACGTATTTGCCGCCAATGCAATAGCAGCGAAAGTAATCGTCAAAAGTGATCTCTTCCTGCAGCATCATCACGTATTGTTTGGTCTGTGCGTATTTATCCCATAAATCGTTGGGATCAGCTATTTTATACACTTCTTTCCAGCCGCCGCCGTCGAAGGGTTTCATATAAGCCGGGAAGCCCACATAGTTGAATATCGCCTCCCAATCCAGCGGGTAAGCCAGGTTACGGAAGGATTGATCCGTTGTATCGTCCGGCAATTCCTTTGAAGGCAGAATGACAGTTTTCGGCACCGGCACGCCGATCTTCACCGCCAGCGCATTGTTGAAGAACTTCTCATCCGCGCTCCACCAGAAGGGGTTGTTGATCACCGCCGTGCCGCAGATAGCCGCGTTCTTCAGCGTCGCCCGGTAAAAGGGAACATCCTGTGAGATACGGTCGATGATCACCGCGTAATTGAGCGGTTCGGCTTGCATCACCTTGTCGATGCGTACAAATTCAGCCGAAATATCCTTTTCACCCTTTTGATTGATGCGGTCAACAAAGGCGTGCGGGAACGAATTTTCCTGCCCGAAGAGAATGCCTATTTTTTTCATAGTACGTGAGTTTTTGTCTTGATTCCTGGCTCTTGATTCTTGGTTCTAACGAATAGTGGAAAGATAATGCGGGAACATCACCCGCCACATGGGCCAGTCGTGTTCGCCAATACCGCGAATATCCAGCCAATGATTAATATTCTTTTGCTTCAAAATGTTTGATAGATGGTCGTTATCCCAGCGACAGACGTCATGTTCGGCTACGCCCAGGATAATGTTCATCTGCCACAATTCCGGCTGATTGCTGCCCGGTAAATAATCGGGCGGGTTGTTGTAAAAAATATCGTCGTTATAGAAGCCGTCCACAAACTGTTTTACATCGAAAGCCCCGCTCATGCTGAACATATGCGCAACTCTGTCCGGATGCTTGAAAGCAAAATTCGCCGCATGGTAGCCGCCGAAACTACAGCCGGCCGTTGCCACCTTGCCCACGCCTGTTTCGTGCATGGCCCAGGGCGTCAGCTCCTCATACAGCATTTTATCGTAAAAATTGTAATTGCGGGCACGGTCGGCAGGGTGAACGCCTTTGTTGTACCAGGTGAGCCAGTCCAAGCTGTCGGGGCAATAGATCTTTACCAGGCCCTCATCCAAAAACCAGCCCACGGCATCCAGTAAGCCTTCGTCCTTATTTTGGTAGTATCGCCCCTGCGAGGTCGGGAATAAAATAACCGGGTAACCGCGGTCGCCAAATACCAGCATCTCCACATCAAGGCCCAGGTTGTGCGAATACCACTTGTGATACTGTTCTCTCAAAGCGTGTGAATTTGATTGAAAGTTAAGGGCTTTGCTTTGAATTGGCAACAATCCGGAAAATTTTGGTTGTACGTTATACGTGGGACGTTTTACGTTTACGATTCACACGTACAACGTACAACGTCAAACGTACAACATAATAAAAATCCCTACCTTTGCCCCCTTTAAGATTTGTGAAGATGTACCTGAGCTGGAATGTGAACGAGATGACCGTTGCCGAAACTGAAATAGCCATTGAATCCCAATACCTGAAAAGGAAAGTTACCGTTACCCTGCTGATGCCTGAGGGTGAGGTGACCGAACCCCTCCATTTGCTTTTGCTGAACGACGGGCAGGAAGCTGAAAACCTGAGGTTGGGCGAAACCCTCGATGTACTTTACGAAGCCGGTTTGCTGAAACCCGTTGCCGTAGCCGCTATCCACGCGGGGGCCGACCGGCTGCACGAGTACGGCGTCGCGGGTCACCCCGATTTTAAACAACGCGGTTCCAAAGCCGCTGCCTATACCCAATTTATTGTCAAAGAACTGTTGCCGACCATCAAAAAAGAGGCCGGCATTGAAGATTTTTCGACCACCGCCTATGCCGGTCTCTCGCTAGGTGGCCTATCTGCTATGGATATCGCCTGGAACAACCCGCAGCTTTTCAATAAGTTAGGCGTTTTCTCCGGTTCGTTCTGGTGGAGAAGTATGGAGCTGGGCAAAGGCTACACTGATGCCGATCGCATCATGCATAAAGTGATCCGCGAAACGGCTGGCAAGCCAAACCTGCAATTCTGGCTGCAAACCGGCACCAAAGACGAAACCGCCGATCGTAATCAAAACGGCATCATCGACTCGATCGACGATACTGTTGACATCATCAAAGAACTGGAAGCCAAAGGCTATTCACGCCCCGCCGATATCCAATACCTCGAAATGGTTGGCGGAACGCATAGCCCTGCAACCTGGGCGCAGGCGATGCCGAAGTTTTTGCTCTGGGCATTTGGGAGGTAGGTGTTTAGCTTATAGTTCATAGATCATGGTTCATAGCCATTCCCGGTTTGGCTATGAACTATGAACCATCAGCCATGAACTGTTTTGTTCCGTCCGTTGCGGAGTGTAACACTGTTCCGGAACGGTTAGTACTCCCACAATTTGTGTTCGTCCGTCCGTTAGAGAGTGTAACACTGTTCCGGGCGGACAGCTTTTCGCAGATGTTCCGCTTTGGTGTTACAAAATAAAGAACGGAACAAAACATCAATGCTGGAATGAGAAATAGGTCAAGGTGCCCCAAACTGCCATATAAGCTAAAAATAACGCTTTATCGATGATGGTTATCTTGCGATGATCAAAATCATCTTCACTGCTTTTGTTAGGTGCAACAAGTTCCATTCGTTGCGTTTTTAGGCTTATAAAACGCAGTAGTTGAAAAACTAACAATAAGACAAATGTATTTCTGAGCAGAACCGCTGGGTTTCCCCTTGCCATTTGAAGTCTTTCATCGCCCTTCATCACAAAGTACATAGCAAGGTGGATGATAGAAAAACCAAACCATATCAGGTAACATCTAAAATTGCGTAAATGCCCATACATAAAAAGGTATAAGCACAATTGTAGAATGAACGCATAAATAAATATCATAAATTGGGCGTAGCCAGCATCGTTGTGGTAATAAAAGTATGCTACAACTATTGTGATCACCAGATAGATGCCTATCGACCATTTATCAAACGATGAAAGTTTTTTGTAATAAATGAAGGGCTTGGCAGTAATATTATTCTCTTCGCTATCGGCAATATTGGTACTCATTGGGTAAAGGTTTATCCGAATATAGGCAATTATTTGTTTGCCATATCTCAATCAGTTCTTTTTACCTGCTAAAAAGAAAATACCTCCCCCTATACCATTCTATACTATTGAATGATATTGACTTTCTTTCGAAGGAAGGCCTGGGAAGATTATGTGCTGGCGTGTTGTTCCGTCCGGTACGGAGTGTAACATTAAATGGGACAAAACGGAACAGTGTAACAACTTCGGAAGCGAAATTATACAAATATAAAGATAAATTTTTATAAATAAAGAAAAATCATTATTCCGCAAGGGTAAATGATTAGCTGTCAGCCTGAAAATATTTAGCTGCCGGGATAAAAGTTTATCCGTCTGTCCGTTAAGAAGTGTAACCAAAATAACGGACGGACAGCAATGATCGTAGGTTGTTTCAATTGTTGTTGCAAAATAAAGAACCGAACAAAACAACCCGGGGTCGGATGGGTTGTGCAATCCTGCATTCGCGTATTCGGTAAGATTACGCATCATTCCGTTTTTAGTAAGTGCCCTTGCCTTATCTTATATTCCCGTGTACCACGACCATCCTTCGGGAATGTCGCTATTGGGATCGATAAATTTGTCGGTTACCACTATGCGCTGCAAATACTTCACGCTTTTGTAACCGATCTGCGTTTCTACGCGCAGGCGTAATGGTGCGCCATGCCTCGCCGGCAGCTTATCGCCGTTCATGGTATGCGCCAGGATAGTTTGCGGGTGAAAAGCATCCAGCATATCGATACTCTCAGCGTAATTGTCAAAGCCATAAAGGCTCACAAAACGTGCGGCCGGTAAAATGCCCGCATGCTTTAGCAAAGCGCTCAGTGGCACCCCGGTCCATTCAGCTATTGCGCTCCAGCCTTCTTCGCAGGTGTGCCGGGTGATCTGCCTGCGTTCACCCAGTTTTTTAAGATCGTCCATGGAGTATTTGCCCGGCTTTGCCACGCTGCCCTCGATGGAAAGTGTCCAATCTTTAAAATCATTGCCCTGCAAGTCCTGGTATGTTTTGCTATAAACTTTCTTATTTGCCGGATCGGCAGGGTCGCCATTATCGGTTGCGGGAAAAGAGGTGATATCGCTTTTTTGATATTCCATGGCCAGCGCCCGCTGAGAAAGCAGCCCGCGTTGTGCCATATAGGTCAGGTCGTCGCCCATGCGTAGAATATTGCCGTAGGTAGGCGGCGCTTTCTTTAGGCATCCTGAAAGCAGCAGTGCGCCTGCCGATGTCAGCCCTGCGAAAATAGCTTCGCGCCTGGTGATGGTTTTCTTCTTTCTCATGGCTGTTTCCCAAATGTGATGGCCAGTATATTTCTTTTAAATCCAGTGCGTATCACCATAATTATATGCACGACCAGGAACAGCAGCAATGCAACTGCTGAAAAAAAGTGGATGGTACGGGCCGACTGATGCCCGAAAAATATTTTCAGCAAGAAGGGGTACGATGCGGTTATTGCGGGTGACATGGTAAGACCTGTTAAGATCACCACAGGAAACAGGAAAAATATCACCCACAGGTAAATGATCTTTTGTAGCGGTCCGTAGTTGGCGCCCGCGGTTGCGATTTGTTTTCGGAAATGAGCGGCAAGATCATGCCATAGCGATCTTATATTCAGCTCACGGGCTTTTGGCGTTAGGTCACTACGAAAATGACCGCTGAAAAACCCGAGTATGAAATATACCAGGCCGGTGATCACGAGGAACCATGCTGCAAGGAAATGCGTACTGCGCCCCCAGCCATTCTCGTTAAAAATATCATAACCACGCGCTGAGCTCACCTGTGATCCTGACAGGTGTTTAAACGGAATGCTTTTCTCCCAGCCACCGTGGTGATAGTTACGGCTGATAGGCAGTTCAAACAGCGCCGGCGTCAGATCGTTGCCGGCTTTACCCCAATATAACCGTGGATGCGCCATCAGTATGACAAAGCCGCTGACCGTAAGCGCCAGGAAGCTGAGCGTTATAATGAAATGCGCGCTTTTGACCCAACCGCTGTGACGGACCTTCTCATGATTTTTATCGTGAACAGTACTTGTTTTCAAAGTGTTGATAAGCGGTTGACAATGAATACGATAAAGATAAGGTAATTTTACACAATAATTCAAGTATTACCGGGTACTTCCCGATTAGACGTGGCGTCAGTAAAGTGGCCGCATACTTGTAACATAATAACGGACGGACTGAACAACCCTTGCAACTTTTTCCCCGCTTCCTGTGACTAATAAGTATCTTGTTGACATTAAAATCAGGATCATGAAAAACATAGGATCGGCACTATTAACCTTACTTATCACTGCGGCAGTTTCGATAACTGCTGTTGCCCAACGCAGCGACACTTATACGTATAAACCCGAATCGCCGGAGTTATACAAAACCATTGTTCACATGGACAGCGTTTATTTTAACGCTTACAACACCTGCGACATGGATACGCAGGCCGCCATCTATGCTGATAGTATAGAATTTTATCACGACAAGGGTGGCTTGATGACCTCAAAACAAGCCCTGTTAAAAGCTTTAAAGGATAATATTTGCGGCAAGGTAACCCGTGTGCTGGTGCCGGGAAGCATCGAGGTTTACCCGATTGGCACATGGGGCGCGGTTGAGATCGGCTTGCACCGGTTTATCAATCACCAGGAAAGCGAAACGCCATCCAAACCGGATAAGTTTATCGTCATCTGGAGGCACAGGGATGATAAATGGCAGATAACAAGGGTGATCAGTTTGCATTAATGGCGGCGTTATTTCTTCTTTTTCGAAGCTTTAGCTTTTGAATTGAACTGCAGCGCCATCTCGCTCCACTCATCATCGCTTTTTCTTCTATGTTGGGTAAATTTGCAAGCCGCTACCTAATGAGATGGGCCGACTGCTCGTCGTATGCCATCGGATAGACTTATGAGTTTTCGGCGTACGATTTTAGGCCGGTCAGGAACAATTTTATACCAGCGTCTGATTGTTTCCTGATCGTTAGTATATCCAGCAGTCTGCCGAATAAGCCAAATTTTACATGATATTCCATCACTTGATTGACTTTAGTCATACCATTATCGGCCTCAAAACTATAAGTGTGTTTGAGCTTCTTAACCGGGAATGAACAGGCAGTTAGTTCGTATGTTAAGGTTTCATTTGGTTTAGAAACGGTAACAACTTCCTCAAACCAATTTTTTCCGTCAAGCATTTCAACTTTCCGTTTCGCACCCAGGCCACTTTTTGTCGGTGTAAGCGCGGTGGACTTCTTTACTGTGGGATCGTATTGATCAAGGGTTTCAATATCCGAAAGCGCTTGCCATATTTTTTCGATCGGTGCATTAATGGTGATGTTATTATTTAACCTGCTCATAATTTACTTGTATTTTGCAAGTAAATATAAAATAAATTACTTTTAAAATGCAAGTCATTTGTCCGAAATTTTATTTTTGCATGATGGCGCTTAAAAAAAGAAGATCGGACTGCCCCATTAGTACGGCACTGGATGTTTTTGGCGATAAGTGGACCTTGCTGATCATCCGGGACATGATGTTTAAAGGCAAGCGCTATTACGGCGAGTTTCTGAATGGGGAAGAGAAAATCGCAACCAATATTCTCGCTGATCGCCTGATGTCACTTGAGCAAGCTGAGATCATTCACAAGAATGTCGATCCGAGCCACGGTGCAAAATTCATCTATAAACTGAGCCCAAAAGGTATCGACTTGTTGCCAATGCTTGTGGAAGTTATACTTTGGAGCGCTAAATACGACCGGAAAACGGCGGCCGATGCTTTGTTTGTAGAGCAAGCGCTTAAGGATAAAGATAAATTGTTGAAAGATATAAGAAACGGGTTGCAAAGGTAACGCTTACTCTTCCTCGAAAAATGTCACTCTCTCCTTATTCAAAGGAATACTATCCAAAGGTGACACCTTTAGCGACACGCTAATGTCTTTTCCATTCCATTTTCCCGTCAGGTTCATCAGATCCTTTGCAGGATAGGTGTAATGGAATACTTTCATTTTTGCTTTGTCATCACTGTTCAGCGTCAGCGTGTTTTTGCTGCTGTCGATCTTAAACTTATACCATTTACCCTTATCCTGCATATTATAGACGACCATATTATGCCCTTCTACAAACAGCAGGACACGTTTCCAGCGCATGGTATCCGTCGTTAGCGGCGCCAGCGTATCCTTTGCAACAAAGGCAGAAACATCGTATATTTTTTGCCTATGCCCGTTTGCTGCAACCACATTGTAGGTTTTATAGTCGGTTATAAGCTCAAGCCCTATAGTTGCAAGTGGAATAAATAATAACATGGCAGTCACCAGGTATTTTTTTCGTTTATTTTGAAAGAAAAACCGCTTTGGCGAACGAACAGCTGTGGTGCTGTCAGTAAAAAAGAACTGAAATAATCGCTGATAGTAAGGTGCAAGCAAAAACAACGCGAAAAGCAGCATTTGCAGCGAGAATAGCTTTACCCCTACATTATAGAAACAGTTTAATGCAACAATATTCGACAAAATGGCAACCACCAGAAGACAACCTGCTAAAGTCGTACGCCGGAAAAACAATAATAGCCCGGCTATCACTTCAAGTGAGCCGGTAAAGATCATATACCCAGGTGATACGCCCATAAAGGTCCACAAAACATTAAACCGGTTCAGGTTACCATAGGGTTCGGTCAGCACGGCAGCACTGGGGGACGACATCTGTACAGGGATAATCTTATCGATACCGTAGCCTATTATGGTGATGGCCAGCACATAACGGAGATAGATGCAAAACCAATAAAAAAGCCTGTCGTAATTGCTTCTTTTCTTATCCAGGACACCCCATACAACAGTAACCAGGATACCAAATAAAATAAGGGTGAGATAAAATGTAACGCCGAAGTGGTTATCGCCAGGGAAACTGCTGTGGATCTTAGGGTCATAACCGATATGATATATATGCCTGTCTAACCAATGAAAAATACCGGTTAGGGGCTTGAATAGTTTATTCATGTCAAACCCATTTTTAGCGAAGACGAAAGAGGCGATAAATGCATTAAGCATCACGCATAGCAGTGAAGTGATGCCAAAAAACCAAAACAAAAACCGGAAACCGAACTTCTCCCAAGGTTTCCACGGGGCGCCGTTTGTCGTCATGGGCGGTGTAATTGATTGTAAATAAATATAATAAGAAAACTCTGATAAATAGCAAGTCGATGACCCGTTAACCCGCATTTCAAATGTTAACCCAAAATCAATAATGCGTCAATAGTTGTTAACTGCTTTAAAATCCGGGTAATTAACCTTACCTTTGCGGCAAAATTCAGAGGCAGCATTTTCATGCAAAAAATAAGGAATATAGCGATCATAGCGCACGTTGACCACGGTAAAACCACTTTGGTTGACAAGATTTTACACAGCTGCGCCATCTTCAGGGACAACCAGGAGACGGGCGAGCTGATATTGGATAACAACGATTTGGAGCGCGAGCGTGGGATCACCATCGTATCCAAAAACGTATCGGTAAGATATAAAGATGTTAAAATTAACATCATCGATACTCCTGGCCACGCCGACTTTGGCGGTGAAGTGGAGCGCGTGCTCAAAATGGCTGACGGTGTATTGTTGCTGTGCGACGCCTTCGAAGGCGCCATGCCGCAGACCCGTTTTGTGACGCAAAAAGCCTTATCACTTGGATTGAAGCCGATCGTGGTGATCAACAAGGTTGACAAGGAAAACTGCCGCCCGGAAGAGGTGCACGAGCAGATATTCGAGCTGTTTTTCAACCTGGAAGCTACCGAAGAGCAGCTGGATTTCCCGGTGATCTACGGTTCCTCTAAACAGGGCTGGATGAGCACGGACTGGAAAAAACCGACGGACAACATTTTCCCGCTGATGGATACCATCCTGGAGCATATACCGGCTGCACCTGAAGTTGAGGGTACATTACAAATGCAGATCACCTCGCTGGATTATTCGTCGTTCGTAGGCCGTATCGCAATCGGTCGTGTGGCAAGAGGTGTGATCAAAGAGAATCAGCCCGTGTCGCTGGTAAAGCGCGACGGCAAGATCCAAAAATCGAGAATAAAAGAGCTTTACACTTTCGAAGGATTGGGTAAAGTAAAAGTATCCGAAGTAAAATCGGGCGATATATGCGCGGTAGTAGGCATCGAAGGCTTTGAAATTGGCGATACTATTGCCGATTTTGAGAACCCCGAGCAATTAGCCGTGATCAAGATCGACGAGCCGACGATGAACATGCTGTTCACCATCAATACCTCGCCGTTCTTTGGCAAGGAAGGTAAATTTGTTACCTCCCGCCACCTGCGCGACCGTCTTTATAAAGAAATGGAAAAGAACCTGGCGCTGAAGGTGATCGAAACCGATTCGCCGGATTCGTACCTGGTTTACGGTCGTGGTATCCTGCACCTGTCGGTGCTGATCGAGACCATGCGCCGTGAGGGTTACGAGTTGCAGGTAGGCCAGCCCCAGGTTATCGTCAAAGAAATTGAAGGTGTGAAATGCGAGCCGGTGGAAACGCTGATCGTTGACGTTCCGGGTGATGTTGCCGGTAAAGTGATCGAACTGGTGACACAGCGTAAGGGCGAACTGCTGGTAATGGAACCGAAAGGCGATCTGCAGCACCTGGAGTTCGAGATTCCTTCGCGTGGCATCATCGGCCTGCGCAACAACGTACTGACCGCTACCGCGGGCGAGGCCATCATGGCGCACCGCTTCAAATCATACGAACCCTGGAAAGGCAATATCCCCGGCCGTCTGAGTGGTGTGCTGGTGTCGATGGAAAAGGGACAGTCAACCGCTTATGCTATCGATAAATTGCAGGACCGCGGCCGTTTCTTCGTCGATCCGGGTGTGGATATATACGAAGGCCAGATACTGGGCGAGCATATCCGCGACAATGATTTGGTGATCAACGTGGTGAAGGGCAAGCAATTGACCAACATGCGTGCTTCAGGCAGCGACGATAACGTGCGTATCGCGCCTGCTATCAAATTCTCGCTGGAAGAAGCCATGGAATACATCCAGGCTGATGAATATATCGAAGTTACGCCGCAAAGCCAGCGTTTACGCAAGATATACCTGACCGAGAATGAACGGAAGGTGAATGCGAAGAAGTTTGTTAATCAGTAAACAGGATAATGTATAAGATTGGAGGCCATTTGTCACTGCAAATGGCCTTTTTTATGATGCAATGATTTTGAAAATGATTTTTTTACGTTACATTTGATTTGATCTAAACTTTTGAAGTGATGAAGAATCTCATATTTCCTGTACTGGCGTTCTTAAGTATAGCCATACTTTGGACTTCGTGCGTAAAAGAACTTACACAAGGCCCCAACAATTCATTAAAATTAACTTTTGATACAGTGACCGTTGTCGCTGGCTTTACCAAACAATTGGTTTGTCAGAACGATTCGGCTTCTGATCTAAATTGGTCGTCCACAGATTCGACAATTGTGAACGTAAGCACGAAAGGTTTGTTAACCGCATACAAGGCAGGTGTTGCAACCATTAGTGTAAAGAGCAAAGCCCATGCAGTTTCAGCAACTTGTAAGGTTACGGTAGTCGATCAGCGCCTTACCGATGTTGGCGTTGGTGCAGATGGCTCGGTGTTTGTCATCGGCTCTGATAGTGTTTCGGCTACCGGTGGCTATGGCATTTATAAATTAGTTAGCAACAAACTTGTCAAGTTACCTGAGTGTGCGGGTATACGCATAGCGGTCGACCCACATGGCATGCCATGGGTTGTTAATAAATCACATTTGATCTTTCATTACAATGGCACATTAGTTTGGGATCAGATCCCTGGCACAGCCAATGATATTGGCATAGGGGCAGATGGGTCGGTGTATGCTATCGGTACACAAGATGTATCCCCTACGGGCGGATACAATATTATGAAATGGAACGGATCGGGATGGGATAATATGCCCGATTGCGCTGGTATACATATTGCTGTAGATCCTCATGGCACGCCATGGGTTGTGAACAGGTCTAACATCGTATTTCAGTATGGCGGTACTTATCTATGGAA
>JAFDZL010000043.1 GCA_018266935.1 Bacteroidota bacterium
AGTTCAGCGGTAGCGTTGTCGCGCATGGTTACATGAACTTTGTATGAGTCGAAACTCAGTTTAGCGACCGCATTGTTATGCAGATCAATATTGAATTCCACTTTAGCCACATCACCAAACGACCTCACTTCGGCGTTGTCATAAGCCGAAACCGAGCGCAGGTTTTGTGAGTTCACCCACACGATCAATTTTTCGCCGGTGTACGATGAAATGCGCAGCGCGCCGTTCTTGCTTTGTACCAGGGCGTTCTGTGCATAGTATTTGTTGTAAACGGTTACCTGCTCGCCGGCGTTGTCCGAAATGAATAATTCGACATTCCCGCGAACTTCGATGCTATTGATGGCTTTGATGTCACTCAAAATAGTGTAATTGCTGTTTGCAGCAACGGCTGCTTCAGCGTTTTTGGCCATTCCTGTCATTGCAGCGAACAGCACGATCAGAGATAAAATTCTGGTTTTCATATTCTTCATTTTTTTATACCGCTTAAAGCCGGAGAGATGGCTGTAGAACTATTTTTTATGCAGCGCAGGTCACTGGTTTTAAGTCGCTGCAAAGGTGCGACTATTTTTGGCTCGATTTATCATATTAGTGTCAGAATAACACTAAGTGATTTAGGTCACTTTTTCATACATAGTTTGCTCATTTTTAACTTGTTATTCAGAAACATATCGAGCAAAATTCGGTCAATCTAAAAAATATCATTGGGCATCCGGACAAAAATTCTGCGCGTTTCGCCCCTCAAGCCCGAAAAAATTGCGACAAAAACGAACCCATACCAATCTATGATACAGCAGTCGCCGGCTTACCGGGCTAACCGTTCAGCAATATTTTGGCCCGGCATTCTGGATAGCCTTTACGCTGCATATTGTCGTGGCCGAAATCTGGATCAGGAAAACGCAAAAAAAAGCAGAAATAAAGCAGCCTGCCCTGGTATAAACTAATTTATTTCCTACCTGTTATCTCCTGGGAACCTTATACAAAGGCATTGAATCATTAAGGCATCAGATATTGAGCGCCCTGTTCCGGAAACTGCAATAAATAAAATCCTGTATCACCTGCATCGGGGTTACATGCGCCCTGGTAATACACCTGATCTTTTCGAAATACTGGTTCAGCAAGGTCGATAAGCTGGTTTCTGAATATTGCTGAACGGTAAGGCCGCTGCATTTCTGCGGCCCGTTGGTGCTGAACGTGCTTAAAACCATATAGGCATCCGGCTGCAGACAGCTATGCGCGCGGTTCAAATATTGCTGCCGCTCATCCGCGCCGGTAAAAAAGTGGAATGTGGCACGGTCGTGCCAGAGGGCGTATTTTTGTTCGGGTGTGTAATGGAGCACATCGCTTACCACCCAGGTCACCTTTTGCGCCAGCCAGCCGAGCCTGGCTTTGGCCCTTTCGATAGCACGCTCTGAAATATCGAGCACCGTGATATTGGAATACCCCAAAAGCAGCAGGTAATCAGCTAAAAGACTGTCGCCGCCGCCAATATCGATGATGGCGGCGTCTTTAGGCAGCTTGAATTTGTTAATGATAGATAATGACGTTTCGGGTATCGGCTCGTACCAGCTTACCTCGTTCAGCTTATGCCGTTGATATACCCCTTCCCAGTGCTCCCGCTTATCAAACATGATCGTTGTCCCGGCAGTAAAGGTAATGATTATATTACATTGTAACCTCAGTCCATCTTTCGGACTTACGCGGACTTTCGGACTTCCGGACTTCCCCACGTCAGTAAAAAGTCACACTTTAAATTTATTAATCAAACGATTGAATAATGTGACTTTCGGATGAGACAAAACGGCTTGTCTATGCCCTTAATTTGCCTTGGGTTTACACCCTATCAAACAACACAACATGC
Organism: Bacteroidota bacterium; assembly: GCA_018266935.1. GTDB lineage: Bacteria > Bacteroidota > Bacteroidia > Sphingobacteriales > Sphingobacteriaceae > Mucilaginibacter. The sequence continues at coordinate 1,859 of JAFDZL010000043.1, forward strand.
GCAGGCTGCTATTTTTGGCGGGATTGCTGGCTTTAAAGCTGGCTCCGGCCTTCGGACAAACAGATTGGAAATTAAGAGCTGACAACGATGGTATAAAAGTTTATTCGAGCATTGTACCGGGTTCAAAAATAAAGGCCATCAAAGTCGAGGCGACATTTGAGGCCACCGCACAGCAACTGGCCGGCATCGTAATGGACGTAAACAGCGAGACTGAATGGGTATCGCATATCAAATCGGCCGTCCTGGTAAAGCGCGTGTCGCCGGGCGAAATCTATTATTATTCGGAAGTAAACCTGCCATGGCCGGCAGCCAACCGCGATTTTGTAGCTCACCTGGTGGTAAGCCAGGATCCCGAAACCAAAGTGGTAACTATCGACGGTCCTGCGGTATCCGGTTATGTGCCGGTGCGCAAGGGAATTGTCCGGATCACCAATTCTACCGGCAAATGGATCATTACGCCGGCAGGTGATGACCAGGTGAAGGTTGAATATTCCATACACGTCGATCCGGGAGGCTCGCTCCCATCGTGGTTGGTCAATATGTTCGCAACCGATACCCCTGTGGAGGTATTTAAAAATCTGAGGGTGCAGCTGCAAAAACCAAGCTATAAGATACCGGTGCTGGCGTTGATACAGTGATGGTCATTGAGTCATTAGGTCATTGAGTCATTGGGGCATCCAATTCATAGTGACTTAATGACCCAATGACCTAATGACAAACTCTACGGCATCGGCTTCACCATAATATTCTTAAAATAAACAAGGCTATTGGGATCGTGCCCCTGAAGCGCGAAGGTACCGCTGGAAAGCATACGCAGCGCATCATCGCCGGTGCGGTGCAGGTCTGCGGGATCGGTGTAGTCGTTTATC
>JAFDZL010000439.1 GCA_018266935.1 Bacteroidota bacterium
ATAAACTGGTCGGGAACGGGAAGAGGTTTATGGCTTATACCATCGTCCGGCGGCTGGAACAAATGGGCAGGGATGACCTGCTTATCCAATTAAGTGCTGCCTGTTCGGCCCGGGAGCGGGCCAAAGGGCAGAAGCATAAAATGTTTGAGCAATCGTTTGATGCGAAGCCTGTTTATAGCCTCGATTTTCTGAATCAGAAGCTCGATTACATCCATCATAACCCGGTAAGCGGAAAGTGGAGCTTATGTGACGACTTTACGGACTACGAACACAGCAGCGCGGCGTTTTATGAATTGGAGCGGCCGCATCCGTTTGTGCAGATCGCTGATTATCGCGTATATTGGTGATTGTGCGCCGCAGGGTCCCCGTTGGGAGACCCTGCGGAGACGGGGAAAAACCCCGGCTCAGCTGTATCATTTATATTTTACAGCATCCGCTCTTACAATAGCATCGGCCACATCTTCAGCAGACGAAGTTCCCAAAATAATGACCGCGTCTGCGCCAATTTTCTTAGCGTAGGCGGCTAGTTTAGCTTTAACGTGTTCCTGGTCAACCTGCATTTCATTAACCAGGGTTAAATGCCCGATTATCGTGTAATCCTTCTTAACATCATGGCCTGAATAATAAATGTCGACTGCGTTTGTCGGGGGAAGCCTGTCGCCAAAATAGGTAATTTCCGCGCACGATGATAGCAGCAGGCACAGGCACGCAAATAAAAAGCGATAATTTTTCATGGCATAAGGTTCTTATTCACTATAAAGGTGAGTATTTTTAAATCAACGTTTAGTAATGATTCCGTTACATCCATGACGTATAAGTCAGTATCTTTCTACCCCCGTTGGGAGACTCAGCGGAGACGGAAAGCCCGATTACATCCATCATAATCCCGTCAGCGGAAAATGGAACTTATGTGACGACTTTACGGACTACGAACACAGCAGTGCCGCATTTTATGAATTGGAGCGGCCGCATCCATTTGTGCAGATCGTTGATTATCGCGTATATTGGTGATCGTGCGCCGCAGGGTCCCCGTTGGGAGACCCTGCGGAGACGGGAAATTCAAACCGCGTTGCAGATGAAAGTAAGATTTATCGACTATATGATGGTTAGTTTGCGCGTCGTCTGCGAGGAAATGAGTCGAACCGAGTACGTTATTCCAAAATATTTATAGACTAAAATCCGCACAAAATCTTAGGACAATTCAGACTTTTAAATCACTTCATTTATGAACATAAAGCAATTTTGTTCACATGAATTAACATTTAACACGTTTTTTATCATATTATCGTTTTAATATTGCACCTGAACTATGGCAGCTGCAGAACAAATAAAAAGCCTGATCAAATCATTCGGTGAAGGGGACGATACCCGTTTTTATGCTACCGCTATGCAAATCGCAGCCTTGGAAGCGAAAAAAGGTCATGTTGCCCTTGCAGATGAACTGAAAAAGCTGATTGATAACGCCAAAGCGGGTAAAGGACGCGGAATTGGATTAGTGCGCAACATGCCTGTGAATGCTGCACAGAAGGAGCTAAGTGATTTACTCGAGCTAGTACACCCAGACATCAAATTGAAACAGATGGTGTTAGCTCCGACAATTGTTAAATCATTAAAACGGATTGTCCATGAGCAACATAAGCTGGATCTAATCAGAGAACATAATCTTCAGCCGCGCAAAAAGCTTTTGTTTACTGGCCCACCGGGTTGTGGTAAGACAATGTCAGCAAAAGCATTGGCCAGCGAACTTCGTATCCCGTTATTTATTATTCGCTTAGATGGACTCATCAGCCGGTACATGGGGGAGTCAATTTCCAAACTTCGGTTGATCTTCGATGCCATGCATCAATTTCGTGCTGTCTATCTTTTCGATGAATTTGATAGTATTGGTACGACGCGTTCAAATGGAAATGAAGTGGGCGAGATAAAGCGTATCCTCAATACGTTTTTATTACAGATCGAAAAAGATGATTCAAACAGCCTGGTTATTGCTGCGACCAATTTGCCAGAACATTTAGACCATGCACTGTTTAGGCGGTTTGATGATATCATTGTATACAAATTACCGGAATTGCCGGAGATAAAGGAGCTTTATAAAAGTAGGTTGAGTGAACTTAATTTGAGCAAAAATTACAATATTGACAAAATCGCTCAGGAGTCTATCAACTTAAGTTACGCGGATATTTCAAGGATTTGCGAAGAATTGGCCAAAGATGTTTTGGTATACGGGGAGGATGAAGTTTCTGAGGCAGTTTTTCTGGATAATATCCGCCTGCGAAAGAAACCTTTTTAACTTTATCATATGCCTTTATTTTATCGTGATCATATTCTAGTAAATGAACACACCGAATCCCTTCCTTATACTTCAATAATTCAGGGCCGAAGCCCGGTATTTCCGAGGACAAATTTAGACCGGATAGAGCATGGCATTACGATCCGGGAGGAATTTAATGCTGCCGTCGAAGCATTTATAGCCGATGCGCCTTCAGACGATTTTATTTACATTGTTTTCAAATCAGCGCCGGGGTTTCTGCTTGATCTGGAAAAAATGAATAATCGCAATTTTCGGTTAGCATCTTACCGTAAATTGAATGGCGATCCTAATGATGAGGTTTATGAAGCAACTGTTTTGTTAAATCAAAAAGCGATTGCTCAGTTTCTCGTGAAAATTGAACAATTTATCAATGAGGATACAAAAAAAGGAAACCCTAAACACCAGACATTAATTGCTAATTTAGAGCAGATCAGGGCTGCGACTTTAGAAAGCTTTTGGTTAGAGCCAGAGCTCCCATTTCCCGATGCAGCCGAAGACTTATGGTGGGAAATTTGGTTGAGCAGGGATTTGGATTTACAACCGTCGGATCAGCTAAATCCGATATTTAACTTACTGACGAATGGCGGAATGCAGGTTGGGATGACTCGCTGGTTGGCATTTCCCGATAATTTGGTTTTTCTGGTCCGCGGAAACTCTACGCAGCTTGGTGCAACCATCCTTTACACGGACCGGCTTACCGAATTACGCAAGCCCAGGGAAACGGCAGAATATTTTACTTTTCTCGACAAACCGGAACAAGCTGCATGGATGCAGGATTTGCTGGATAGATTGGACATGCAATTGGATGGTAGCAATATTGCCGTTTGTTTATTGGATACAGGCGTGAATAGAGAGCACCCGCTTTTAGCACCAATTATACCTGAGAATAATCTCGATGCGATTGAACCTAATTGGAATCGCCGGGATACACATCATGCCGGACATGGTACGCCTATGGCTGGATTAGCAATTTATGGCGATCTATCCGAAGTTTTACCAGGCAATTTGCCTATTCAGATATTCCATCACTTAGCGAGCATCATGATCATTGCGGCAAGTCAACCAAATGATCCGTTATTATACGGGGCGATTACGCAGGAGGCGATTGCCAGGGCGGAGATCATTCATCCAAATTTTAAAAGATTGGTTTCTATGGCAGTCACATCGACTGAAGTGATCCATAGGGGGCGGCCGTCTTCTTGGGCAGCCGCAATTGATCAGTCATTGTTCGGAGACGTCGATGAGCCTAATGAAAATACCTTGCTTTTTATTTCAGCAGGGAATTTACCGTTATTACAAAGGCAGGATTTTCCTGAAGCCAACCATATGGCTAGTATTGAAGACCCAGCACAAGCCTTTAACGCGATAACAGTTGGCGCTTATACAATCAAAGACCAGATCGATCTCCAGCTTTTTCCAGGGGCAACTTTGGTTGCTCAGCATGGACAAATGTCTCCGTCCAATACGACCTCCATGACTTGGTTTCGAGAATGGCCCAGGAAGCCAGATATTGTAATGGAAGGTGGTAACCACGGCATACATCAGGGAGGTCTAATCGATCCTGACTCTTTGCAACTATTATCTACGGGTAAGGGTGGCTTGGGAAGGCCTTGGTTTACCGCATTTGGTGATACGAGTGCCTCAACTGCTTTAGCTGCAAAATTTGCGGCTGAGCTTTATCATGCATATCCGGATTATTGGCCGGAGACGATCCGTGGCTTGACGATCCATTCTGCAGATTGGACAAATGGAATGCTTGGCGGGCATACGATCAATGACCTAGATGCTAACCAAAAGATAAGTTTAATTGCGACGGTGGGTTATGGTGTGCCACATTTTGGTCGAGCGAGATACAGTGCTAGCAACTCCCTTTCACTCGTTATTCAACGAACATTAAAACCGTATAAGTATGAAGATAACAGGATAAAAACGGAAGATTTTCATATGATCGAATTACCATGGCCATCCGAGGTACTATCGGAGATGTTGGCTACACAGGTCAGGCTAAAAGTTACTTTATCTTATTTTGTTGAACCTAATCCGGGGAATAAACAATATGATATGGCAGCGAGCTACCGTTCTCACGGTTTGAGGTTTAAAATGAAGGATACATATGAAGGGGATGATGTGTTTGCGGCAAGGATCAGTAAAGCGGCCCGGACAGAAGATGATTATATCGCGGAAGGTGGCGAGCATTGGATTCTAGGCAACCAAATTAGGGATAAAGGAAGTGTCCATAAGGATATCTGGCAAGGCACTGCGGCTGAACTCTCTACTCGCAATAAAATTGCAGTTTATCCGGTGGGTGGATGGTGGAAATTTCGCAAGATTTTGGGAAGATATAATTACTCTGTTCGCTATAGTCTGATTGTTACCGTTGAAACGCCTGATAATGGGATAGACATTTATACCCCAGTTAGGGTTTTAGTACCGATTGAGATTTGATGAAAGACGACCGCTAGTTAACCATGCCATGTCATTATGGGTTTATGCCCATGCTACCGCAAGCAAGTTTCGCTGCCGCCAGCCTCCTGCCCGGTGACCCGCAAAGGCAGTCCGCTTGCCATGATAACGCGAACTTGATGCCGGAATGAGGGGGCCCGCCCCTATTTTACCCTGGGCACTTAAGTGACGAAAGTCATTTGCATTCATGATGTTCCGCACGGACTCGCTTGGAGAGGCTGGTTACTTTTAACCATATTTTATGATATGGATGATATCACCTCTCCCCCCGATCTCAAAAGCCATAGCAAAGGAACCGGCCCTATAAGAAGACGACATCCCGTTTACGTCGATCTGCTGCCTCCCTGCAGCAGGGCCTGTCCCGCCGGGCAAAATATCCGGGCCTGGCTCGGATTGGCGCAGTCGGGCAAGTTCGAAGCCGCATGGCGCGTATTAATGGAGGACAACCCGATGCCGGCGGTATGCGGAAGGGTATGCTACCACACCTGTGAGGACCAATGTAACCGGGCGCATATCGATAGCACCGTAAGCATCCACGCCGTTGAACGTTTCCTGGGCGATGAGGCCCTGAAAAACGGCTGGAAGATCAATACGGTCCCGTCAACGGGTAAACGGGTGCTCATTGTGGGCGCGGGTCCGAGCGGATTATCCGCGGCCTACCATCTCGCCCGTATGGGGCATTACGCCGAAATACGCGAGGCCGGACCGGTGGCGGGCGGTATGATGCATTTCGGGATACCCGCCTATCGCCTGCCAAGGCGCGAGTTGGAGCTGGAGGTTGACCGGATCACCCAAATGGGTGTCCGCATCATGTTTAATCATAAAGTAGCGGAGGTTTTAAAAGAAAAGAAAGAAGGCAATTTCGATGCGGTATTTATCGCAATCGGAACGCAGCTTTCTAAGAAAATAGATATTCCCGGTCGTGATGCCGGAAAGATACTCGACGCCGTGACCTTTTTAAAGCAGGTGGAAGAAGGAAATACGCCTGTCCTGGGTCGCCGGGTAGCGATCTACGGCGGCGGCAACACGGCTATGGACGCTGCGCGAACGGTGCAGCGTTTGGGCGGCTCGGAAGCAATGATCATTTACCGCCGCGACCGCGAACACATGGCCGCGCACGATTTTGAAGCAAAGGAGGCCCTGGAAGAAGGGGTAAAGATCAACTGGCTGCGGACCATTAAGGAAATGGATGGCGGCAGCTTTACCGTCGAGGTAATGGAAATGGTGGACGGCAAACCCGTCCCGACAGGCAGGTTCGAAACATTGGAGGCGGATAACCTGATCCTGGCCCTGGGGCAGGATGCCGATACCGGCTTTTTAAAGAACGTGCCCGGCATTCAATTTAAGCCCGATGGAACGGTGATCGTCGGCCCGGATATGATGACCGGCAAGGACGGCATATTTGCCGGAGGCGATATGGTTCCCGGCGAGCGCAGCGTAACCGTGGCGATTGGTCATGGGAAAAAGGCCGCCCGCAATATCAGCGCCTATTTACTGAACGGCAAGTATCAACCCACCGAAAAACACCCGGTGGTAAACTACGAACGGCTGCATCGCTGGTACACCACGCACGCTCCTCAAAAGGAGCAGCCGGAACTGGCGACAGCACTGCGTGCCGGCAACTTTGACGAGGTTAAAGCCGGGCTAACGGAAGAGGAGGCGCTTTTTGAAGCGCAGCGCTGCATGTCATGCGGCAACTGCTTCGAATGTGACGGCTGCTTTGGGTCGTGCCCGGAGGGCGCCATCATCAAACTGGGAAGCGGTAAGCGTTATCAATTCAACTATGACCAGTGCACGGGTTGCGCGGTTTGCTACGAGCAATGCCCGTGTCACGCAATAGAAATGAAGCCGGGCGCATAAGCCGGGCCTTAAGCATAAATTAAGATGTCGGGAAAAATACCTGTTGCAGCCACACTTGACGGAAACGAAGCCGTAGCCTACGTGGCCTACCGCACGAATGAAGTATGTGCGATCTATCCCATCACGCCTGCTTCCACTATGGCGGAGTTTGCTGATGAATGGAGTTCGGCCGGCAAGACGAATATATGGGGCAATGTGCCCGAGGTGATCGAAATGCAAAGCGAGGGCGGCGCGGCGGGCGTGGTTCACGGCTCGTTGCAAACCGGGGCGCTTACCACAACCTTTACCGCTTCGCAGGGCTTGCTGCTCATGCTGCCCAACATGTATAAGATAGCGGGCGAGCTCACCTCGACGGTTTTCCATGTGGCGGCCAGGTCGCTCGCCGCACAGGCCCTGTCCATCTTTGGCGACCACCAGGATGTGATGGCGGCCCGCACAACCGGCTTCGCAATGCTGTCTTCTGCGTCGGTGCAGGAGGCGCACGATATGGCATTGATCAGCCAGGCGGCCACGCTGAAGGCCAGGATACCTTTCATTCACTTTTTTGACGGCTTTCGTACCTCGCACGAGATCAATAAGATCAAACTGCTTTCAGACGAGCAGATCGGCGCGATGATCGACAACGACCTGGTCTATGCGCACCGGGCACGCAGTTTGAACCCCGATCGCCCTTTTATCAGGGGAACCGCGCAGAATCCTGACGTATATTTCCAGGCACGCGAAACCGTGAACCCCTACTATGAGGCCACACCGGCTATCGTACAGGACGCCATGAATAAATTCGGCGATTTGACCGGTCGTTCATACAGGATATTTGATTACGCCGGTGACCCGGATGCGGAAAGATTGATCGTCGTAATGGGATCTGGCGCCGAAACCGTTAAGGAAACGGTAAAGGAATTGCAGGCTGCCGGTGAAAAGGTCGGCGTGATACACGTAAGGCTTTTCCGGCCGTTCTCGTTGGAACATTTCCTTTCGGCCTTGCCAAAAACGGTTCATAAAATAGCGGTATTGGATCGCACCAAGGAAGCCGGAGCCGGCGGCGAACCGCTTTACCAGGATATCATTACCGCTTTGTTTTCGGCCTTTAACGAAGGGCGTATTTCGGTCCTGCCAAAAATTGTTGGCGGCAGGTATGGATTGTCTTCCAAAGAATTTACACCCGCTATGGTCAAGGCGGTTTTTGATGAACTCAGATCGGAGACGCCAAAGAACAGGTTTACCATCGGCATCAATGACGACGTATCGAAGACCAGCTTGCCCTTCGACCCTGCATTCAATATTGAACCTGCCGACCGGGTTTGCGCGCTTTTCTTCGGATTGGGAGCTGATGGCACCGTCGGCGCAAATAAAAACAGTATCAAGATCATTGGCGAAGGCACCGACCTGCACGCGCAGGGATATTTTGTCTATGATTCAAAAAAATCGGGCGCGCAGACGGTCTCTCACCTGCGTTTTGGCAAGGACCCGATCCATGCGCCTTATTTGATCGAACAAGCAGATTTTATCGCCTGCCATAAATTTAATTTCGTCGACAAGATCGATATGCTGCGGTATGCAAAACCCGGCGCCACCTTTCTGCTCAATAGTCCTTATGACCGGGACGAAGTTTGGGATACGTTGCCCCGCGCGGTACAGGAGCAGATCATAGCAAAGAAACTTAAGGTGCACGTGATCGACGCTTCAAAAGTAGCCGAAGCCGCCGGACTGGGTTCGCGCATCAATACCGTCATGCAGACTTGCTTCTTCGCACTTTCAGGCGTATTGCCTTTTGAAGAAGCGATCAACCAGATCAAAAAAGCCATCCGCAAGTCCTACAAAGCCAAAGGCGAGGCTGTTGTCCTGAAAAATTTTAAAGTGGTTGATGACAGCCTGGCGCATTTATATGAGATCAAAGTCCCAGCAAATGCAAGCGGCACGTCTTCAATTTCGGGCGCTCTGCCTGACGGTATGCCGGAATTTGTAAAAGACGTTACGTCTGTCCTTTTAGCCGGTTACGGCGATTCGCTGCCGGTGAGTAAGCTGCCGATCGACGGCACCTATCCGAGCGGGACCAGCAAATGGGAAAAAAGAAATATCTCGGATGATGTAGCCGTTTGGGAGGCCGATAGCTGCATACAATGCGGTAATTGCAGTTTTGTATGCCCTCACAGCGTCATTCGTTCAAAATTTTATCATAAGGACCACCTCGGTAACGCGCCGGTGCAATTTCGCTCCGCGCCGATCAATGCGCGCGGCTTTCCTGAAACGCGCTACACCTTGCAGGTGTATTTTGAGGACTGTACCGGGTGTAATCTGTGCGCGCAGGCCTGCCCGGTGATCATCCCCGGCGAAGGCAACAAGAAGGCTATCAACCTGCAGCCAAAACCGGATGCCGCCACGGAGCGGGAAAATATCCGCTTTTTTGAGCAGCTTCCCGTAAATGACCGGTCGGCGGTCGACTTCTCATCCGTGAGGGGCGCGCAGTTCCTGGAACCTTTGTTTGAATTTTCGGGCGCATGTGCAGGTTGCGGCGAGACGCCGTACATCAAAGTGCTTACCCAATTGTTCGGCGACCGGCTGCTGGTGGCCAATGCGACAGGATGTTCGTCTATTTATGGGGGAAATTTACCTACCACACCCTGGACCGTAAACAAAGACAATAAAGGGCCAGCCTGGTCAAACTCGCTGTTCGAGGATAATGCCGAGTTCGGGTTAGGTATGCGGGTTTCCGCCGATAAACAATTATCAATAGCCAAAGCACTCGTCGAAGAGCTGAGGCCTTTATTGGGCGCCGGTTTGACCGACGACCTCCTGCACGCGCCGCAGCAACTGGAGTCACAGATAGCACGGCAGCGCGGGCGCGTGGCTGAGTTAAAATCGAGGCTGGCACAAATGGATGAGCCCTTAGCGGCAAAATTATTGTCAGTGGCCGACCAACTGGTGGAAAGAAGCGTTTGGCTGATCGGGGGTGATGGCTGGGCCTATGACATCGGCTCGTCGGGTCTCGATCACGTTTTATCCACCGGGCGCAATGTGAATGTATTGGTGCTGGATACCGAAGTCTATTCCAACACCGGCGGGCAAATGTCCAAAGCCACCCCGACGGGGGCTACCGCTAAATTCGCGGCCTCAGGCAAAAGGGTAGGCAAAAAAGACCTGGCCCTGCAAGCCATATCGTACGGCAATGTGTATGTCGCACAGGTAGCCATGGGAGCCAATCCGCAGCAAACCCTGCTGGCCATGCGCGAAGCCGCCGCTTACGACGGTCCGTCACTTGTTTTGGCTTACGCGCACTGCATAGCGCACGGCATCGACATGGAAAAAGGGCTGGATCAGCAGAAGCTAGCTACGGATAGCGGTTATTGGCCGCTGATCAGGTATAACCCCGCTTTGCGCGAGGCCGGTAAAAATCCTTTTGTACTGGATTCGCCGCGGCCAACCGTCGCATTTGGTGATTATGCACGAAATGAACTGCGTTATACCGCCCTGGAGGCAAATCATCCGGAGGAGGCCGCTCATTTGCTCAAAGTAGCGCAGGAGCAGGTCAACCTTCGCTGGAAAACCTACGAGAATATGGCCGAATGGCGTGCAGAAGAATTTATGCCCGTAGGTTAGGCCATTGTAAAGAAACCGACACAATGAAAAAGACAACAAAAATTGGTATAACTTACGTAAACATTTAAAGAAGGAAAGTATGAGAAATCGCCCGCCAGCTTTCCGTTTGACACGTCTAATCAGTTTACTATGGTAATAGGTATTTTAAAAGAACCATCTTTTGAGTCGAGGGTCTCCATGCTCGCCGCCGAGGTCGCGGCTTTAACGAAATCGGGGCAGGTTGTTTGGGTAGAAAAAGATGCCGGGCTTAGGGCCTTTTGCGTTGATGAAGACTACCGGGCAAGCGGCGCGGAGATCAGGTCGCGGAATGAAATTTTAAAGGAAGCCGACATCCTGTTGGGTATCCACGGCGATTGCCTCAGCGCCGCAAAAAACAAGACATTTATTGGCGTTTATTCGCCCCTGTACCATCTTGAAGAGATAGATGGCTGGGCGCAGCAGGGCAACACGGTATTCAGCCTCGACTTGCTGCCGCGCACCACCCGGGCGCAAAGCATGGATGTGCTGAGCTCGCAGGCCAGCATTGCCGGATATAAAGCCGCGCTGATGGCCGCTTGTACTTATGCCCGTTATTTCCCGATGATGATGACCGCCGCAGGCAGTATTGCGCCGGCCAAGGTATTGATCATCGGCGCCGGCGTGGCGGGTCTGCAGGCCGTTGCTACATGCCGCAAGCTTGGGTCGGTGGTGGAGGTGTTTGACACCCGCCCGGCAGCCAAAGAAGAGGTGCTGAGCCTGGGCGCGAAATTCGTAGAAGTGGAGGGCGCAGCCGATGCATCTAAAGCAGGCGGTTATGCCGTCGATCAAAGCGCAGAGTTCAAGGAACGGCAAAAACAAAGGATCGCCGAAAGCATCAAAAAGGCGGATATCGTGATCACCACGGCGCAGATATTCGGCAAAAAGGCCCCGGTCGTTATCACCAAAGAAATGATCACTACCATGCGCGCCGGATCGCTCATCATCGACCTGGCTGCGGCGACAGGCGGGAATACCGAAGTGACCAAAGACAATGCCGAGGTGGTTGCGGGCAATGTCACCATCATCGGAAATTCAAACCTCGCCGCTGCGATGCCGTCCGACGCCAGCAAGCTGTACGGCCGCAACGTGCTGAACTTCCTCAAGCTGCTGATCAGTAAGGATGGCAGTCTTGAACTCAATCTTGCGGATGACATCATCAGCAGCGCTTGTGTAATCAAAGGGGAGGAAGTTATTTCACCAATAGTCAAAAAGAACATGGTCCATGGAAACGTTACTCAACTTCATCCAGAGCAATATTGAACTGCTGTACGTCGTCATTCTTTCTTTTTTCTTAGGGATTGAAGTGATCTCGAGGGTGCCCTCGGTGCTGCATACGCCGTTAATGAGCGGCGCCAACGCTATTCACGGCGTCATCATCATCGGTTCCATCATCGTCATGGCCGAGACCTCGTCGGACAATTACCTGGTGCTTACGCTGGGTTTTATCGCCGTCATCGTCGGTACCATCAATGTCGTCGGCGGTTTTGTGGTGACGGACCGTATGCTGGAGATGTTTAAGACAGATAAAGACGCTGCACAGAAACGAACAAAGAACAACTGATATGCAATCCAATATCCTCGCCGTCTGCTACCTTATCGGCTCCGTATCATTCATCATCGGGCTTAAGCTATTATCGCACCCTGCAACGGCCCGCCGGGGAAACATGGTATCCGCGGCCGGAATGGGCATCGCTATTCTCGGCACCCTTTTTCTGTATAAACCGGAGGGAGGCTCTTTTCATAATTACGGATGGATAGCCGGCGCCATAGTTATCGGAACGGTTATCGGTTCGCTGTCTGCACGCAGGGTAAAAATGACGGCGATGCCCGAAATGGTCAGCCTGTTCAACGGTATGGGCGGCTTATGCGCGGCGCTGATTTCCATCGTCGAGTTCGGCCATATCGCGCAGGATCATTCGGATATGCACGTACTGTCCATCATCGCCGGCATGGTTATCGGTTCTGTTTCCTTCGCGGGCAGCATGATCGCCTATGGCAAACTCAGCGGCAAAATAAAGGACCGCACCTTCCGGGGGCAGCATATTTTTAACCTGGTCATCTTATTCACCATACTGGTTTTGGGCGCGGTGGTTGTGGGCAGCGGCGGCGCGTCGCCGGTGGTTATTTTCTACGGCATCCTGGGCCTGTCCGCCTGTTATGGCGTTATGTTCGTGATGCCTATCGGCGGAGCGGATATGCCGGTAGTTATATCGTTACTAAACTCCTTTACCGGTATCGCAACGGCCTGCGCCGGTTTCCTGTACAACAACCAGGTGATGCTCACCGGCGGTATCCTGGTAGGCTCGGCCGGCGCTATCCTCACCATCCTCATGTGCAAAGCCATGAACCGTTCGCTGAAAAATGTGCTCATAGGCTCATTCGGCGGTACGGTTGCTTCTGCCGAACACGCCGCGGGCGAGCAGGGCGCCTATAAAGAGATCAGCGTAAACGACACGGCCATGGTTATGAACTACGCGCACAAGGTCATCATCGTACCCGGCTATGGTCTTGCCGTAGCCCAGGCGCAGCATAGCTGTCACGAGCTCGAAAAATTGTTACGTAGTAACGGCGTCGAGGTAAAATACGCGATACACCCGGTGGCGGGGCGTATGCCGGGCCACATGAATGTGTTATTGGCCGAAGCCGACGTATCCTACGAAGACTTACTTGAACTTGAACCTGCCAACGAGGAATTTGGCACCGCCGACGCGGTACTGATCCTCGGGGCGAACGACGTGGTGAACCCGGCTGCGGAAGACGACCCGGCCAGCCCCATCTACGGCATGCCCGTGCTGGAGGTGTGGAAGTCGAAGCTCGTGATCGTGAACAAGCGCAGCATGCGCCCGGGATACGCAGGCATCGACAACGAACTCTTTTTCCGCCCCAACACCTCCATGTTGTTCGGCGACGCCAAAGGCGTTTTACAGCACTTAGCGGGTGAGATCAAGGAGTTGTAAGGGCGCTTATTTCAACACTTCATCACGGTTGGTTTTGCAAATGCCCGTAGAGTGCTATTATTATAATTGAATTATTAGTAAATTTGAGCTAATGATACGTACTATCTTAAAATCCGAAAAGAATAGCCTAACGCTTAAATTGCCCGATGATCTGGTTGGAAAGCTGATCGAGGTGATCGCTTTCCCTATTGAAGATGCAAAGGATAATTTAATGGACGTGTCCACAAAAGAAGAGCGCGTTGCCTTCTTAAAAGACAAGCTGAAAAATTTCACTTTCAACAGCGGAGGGTATAGGTTCGACCGCGACGAAGCGAACGACTATGAATAAAATAGCCGTCGATACCAAGCAACTTAAAATCGTGAATCCTTTTAGTGCTTAGGCAGCGACATCCCTGCCAACTGCCCACTTATCCCGATGGCTAATCGGGACACATACCCGTCTATTTTTTCTTTTTCCCCTTAGTTTCCTTTAGGATTTGTTTATCTCCGCTTTCGAATTTTCGCTGGACTTTTTTCAGGTCTTCGCCCGCGGGCAGATTTTCGGGCCTGATGCCTCTTTGCAAAAGCATTTCGCGTACCGCGGCGCTGTTATCAATGTGTTCCTTTTCGATAGGGTTATGACCTTTCAAGTCTTTACTTTGCACATTCAATCCCGTCATCTCCGCGGCCAGATCCTTAGCCTTTATGCTGATGGTAGGCAAAAAATCAGCAAGCGGTCGGTTATCGGGCATACCCATTTTCCTTTTCAGTTGCTGTGTGGATAATCTGAATAAAGCCTGATCGCCTTTTGAACGGATTATGGCAAAACCCTGGTTATCCACGCCCCGTTCATACAAAATACCTGAAAGTTGTCTTTCGGTTTGGCTTAATTTTTCACGCGCTTTCACCCGTTCATAGTCCAGCAGCCGTTGCTCAATTATTTCAGCACGGCGCGTCTGCACCGCAAAGTAGTTTTGCGCGAAGGCTATTTGTGGCTTGCGGCTGTCGCCATTTTGAGCAACCAGGTAGCAGGCATAACGGGTTAAGGCAATGTCATCAATCGACCTTTCTGTTTTGGAGCCTATTTCAACCATTTTCCTGACGTCAGGAAAATGGTCTCCAATTTCTTCACCTGCATTTTTGCACGACTCTTTCGCTTTTTGGATCACTTTCTCAAAGTTTTCCCATTTGCTGTAGCCCAACAGTATTTGCAGGTCGCGCGCGCTCCAGCATTCAACCCCTTCAATTTCGGCAGCGGCCGATTCAAATAATGCAAACAGTTCTAAAATTTCTTCCTTCTTCATACCTATCCTGTATTTTTAGTTGCCGATAGCCGCGCACAGCTAGCCTGGCCAGGTTTGGGAATGGGAATCTACGAGATTTATTTGTAAAAACTGAGGCTGGAAGCAATAGCCCGGAACCACGACCCATGATAAAAGATACCAGCTCTTATATACTGCAACCACTTCAACCTCTACAACCATTACAACCACTTCAACCTATCCAACGGCTACCTTGCATGCGAACCACAGGCCGGAAGGCTTGCAGGAGCGGGGCTGTTATCATAATTTATTTAAATATTATTTTCTGATCATTAGTGTCATATCTATAATTAACAATTTCACCCGATATTAATAACTCTATTGCTTCATTAATAACTTCCAATGGCACGATAAACCATTCTCTCGGTGTTATTCGGCGATTCTCTGTGTCATATATATCGATGTCTAAACAGGTTGCTCCAAAAAACCGGTGAATAAGATTTTCAAAACCGTGAGTATTAAGATTATAACAACGGTAGGTTGCAATTAATTCCACATCCGAAAAAAGATAGGTCGCTTCTTTTGATGCATTCTTAATACGTTCGCCGATGTTTGATATGGAAAAACCAATTTTATATAAATCTTTGAGCTGCGCGATCTGATAATTGGTCGATTTAGATTTTAGTATATAGACCCAGCCACTCTGAATGTCTTCTTCAGCAAGAAAATTTGAATTTTCAGAAAATTCAGTAAGATAGCTATCGGTTGGCTTGGTAATCAATCGGCCATCCTTTTGGAGGGCTTTGCCTAATGAGCGAAATAGTAAATTGGACTTTGTGCCATTTTCAAATATCGTAACAGTACGTCCGTCAAGTTGCACGCGACCTCCAGTATTTACGCCCCTTAATTCTTGTTGAACCTCCGCCGACTCTAAATAAAGTAATAACCCATCTAAAAGATAAAAATTATCTGGTTGAAGGTTATTTTCAAGTTTATCGAATTTTTTGGTCCTCCTTTTACCATTTTTTAAATCTCGATGAACCTGCTGGAACATTAAATCGTATTTTATGAAATCCTTTTCGGGAATCGGCTGTCTTTGTGCTATAAAATCAGTTTCGGCACGTTTATCTGGTCTCGGAGTATGTTTGAATTCAAATATTGATATATCACCATTGGTATTTAGAAGGCCTTCCTCATCATCGTTTAAGATATCACTAAAAGTCTTTTTCTCGATTTCTACATGGCCTAACAGGTTAAATCGGTCAAAGGGTTTTAGTAATTTCTTTTTTTCTTCATCGGCCCGAAAACCTTTCAATTTTGCCATCAAGTTATATTCTGACATGCTATCTTTTTCTGGTTCTCTACTATTTCTCTCAAAAAAAGAATTTATTTCTTCAAACGAATCAATTAAACGATCTTCATCCGTTTTGGTATTTGATGCTTTTTCATGCGGTTTTAATAAACCAAACTCGTCATCATTAAAAATATCATCGAGTGTTTTAGCCATTTTGCATACGTTTTCTTTTTTCTTCCCGTAAAAATATTAACGCCTGCGCCATTCTTTGCTCCTTAGGATCAAATGACTGTATGCTTGGCTGTTCCCCGGTTTTAGCTACCCATTCCTTGATTTTAGGCCACAACAAAATTGCTTCTTCTTCTGTCATGTCTATTTTAGACACTGCTATTGTATCTTGTATAGCTCTCAGCACTGAAGTCGTGACAGACTTGGACAATATTTCGAATGCTTTCTGAAATGGATTTATGGTATCAATAAGATCGATGTGTATGTCGTCTATATTCACAAAGCTTCCAGCCATTCGTATGAATTTTTTATTCCCCTGCTCTTCTATAGTGCTATTTTTTATAACTGAATCAACTACAACATATTGCCTTATAGCTTCGACGTCGTCTTCACTCAAATCAGGATACACTTCCCGGATAATTTTGGGAATTAATACTGTGTTTATTATTTCTGGCTCTAAATTGCCTGGCATCGCCTTCAACATAGTGTCATCCTGAAGAATTTTGGCCTTAAGATCATTGAGATCGCTCTCTATAATGTCTTTTGCCCGTTGCGATGTTGGGAGCTTAAATCCTTTTATATGAATTGTATTTTCAACATCATTATCGTCATCATTGTCTGGAAACTTCGGCTTGAATTTGAAATTAGGCGCTAAAACTTGTTCCATAAGTAAAGATGCTGTAATGGCTTTAAGCATATTGTTTACGGCCAATTTAACATCATCATCTACAGCATCAGGTTGTGCAATCAGATTGGTAAACTGCGCATGCGTTTTATTTTCACTGTCACGTGTCGCCCGGCCTATAATTTGGATAATTTCCGTTAACGATCCTCTATAACCGATTGTTAAAGCATGTTCGCAGAAAGGCCAATCAAAGCCCTCCTTTGCCATGCCAAGGGCAATAATCATGTCAATATCATCAGGACTGCTTATCCCTCTTAAATAAGCCACAACTTTGTCTCGGTCCCGTGGAATATCATTAACTAAATCTGCAATTTTTAAGATCCGCCCACTCCTTTTGCTTTTTACATATAATATACCGGTTTCATTGTCTTGATATTCAAGTTCACCAATACAATCGATAACATGGCTTACTTCTTCATATTTTTGCTTTGAAGATTCGGCAGAATTTACGCTTGGTATGTGAATTATTGTTTTTAAATTTTCATCTAAAATTTCTTCTAACGCGGACACGTCTCGATCAGGTTGCTTCTTATAATATCGACCTTGATAAAAATGATAACCTATGCCTAACGATTTTAAATGTTCATAGCCATTCAATTGATCGTAGTAGTTGTAAGTTACTTTAGAGAATTTAGCTTCATCGTCAGGTAATAGCACAGGAATATTATCGCCCCGAAAATATGAACCGGTCATCGCGATTATATGAGCATTTGATTTTTGCATCACATTTCTAATAACCTCCCCTAAACGATTGTCTTCTTCGGCAGAAACATGATGGAATTCGTCAATAGCTAATAAACAACCATTTAAATCTTTTTCATCTAATCCTTCAAACGCGAAACGAAGGGTAGCATGCGTGCATATAAGGATTTGCTCATTGCTAATAAGAAAATTTAAGAACGCTTGAACTTTACTTTTATCACTTCCTGGAGTGCACAGATTATACTTTTGATTTGGTTCCCAATTAAAAAAGAAGCCATATTTCACCAATTCTGTCGGGCTAAATGAATTACCAATCGAGCGCTCCGGTACTGCGACGATGACCTTTTTTATGTATTGATTTGCTAACTTGTCTAACGCTATAAACATTAAAGCGCGAGACTTTCCCGAAGCAGGCGGAGCTTTTAATAAAAGATATTGCGCAGTACGAGCTTCAAATGCCTTAGCCTGCATCTCACGCATTCCTAAGTTATTTGTTTTCTTACTGTCGCCAGTTTGGGCGTAATGAACCTCGACCAAATTGATCGGTTTGGCGTATTTTGATAAGTTGTTTATGTCTGTTTTATTCACGCAGTTTTATTTCTAGCCTTTTGAATCTTTTGTTTGGCAAAAAGGGTATTTTTTTTGGTCATTTCTTCATACAATTTAAAGAGATATTCCAACCGTTCTACGTCATTCTGAAACGGGCTAAGCCGATATAGTCGATCCACGGCTTCATCTAGTTCGCGGTGGGCTTGTCTTAATCCCAATGGCATTGTTTCCGGATTATATAACCAAGCCATAGTTTTTTCCGGGTATTTCGCTCGCTCATCCAACACTTGGAACACGTATTGACTAACAGTTTCTTTCTGTTTATTGCTTATGTCTGGAAGTGGGAAAGTGTTGTAACATAATTTTGCCGAATAACGGTAATCTGTTTTTAATTTCCCACCAACAGTATCAACCCAAACCATATGCATTTTGGAATGAAGAATTCCAAACAACCAGGACTGAGCATCATAGACAACCAATGCTGAATTGCTTACAATCGTATTTGAATCTAGAAAACCCATTGGAATATATTCTCTTCGCTGAGACGACACCCCCGGGACAATCAACTGATTTTCAATCGCCGTATTTCTATCTCTGAATTGATGAGAGCGACTTGCTAATTGCTTTGTCCCAGCGTCTTTGCTTTTCAATCTGTGATTTGTAACAATGTCAATGCGCGATTTAATAAGCGAAATTTGTTTAGCATCATCCAAATCAACGTCTTCTATCCAAAGGCAATATCTCTTATTGCCGTTAAGAAACTCATGTGAACCGAGCAGTCTTCGTAAATATCGGCCTGCAGATACGTTGTTTCTTAACAAATCGTCTTTTTCGCTTTCAGAGAGTATTAGTCCGCCGCCGTCGTTTGGCATGTTTCCAAAATTCATTCTAGGAAATTTAGAAATCGACTTCCCCGATTCGTATATATAAATATCGCTGCTATCAATTAAGTAGGCGTTGATGTTTTTAACTTCCTTCCTTATTCTGGCATCATACAAGTACTTTGGTAAATTGCAACTGTTTCTCAACCCGATAATAACAACTGAAACTCCAGCATTCCCTTTAGCATTATTTGTCCATTTGAAAGAATCATAAGCAAAATCAATCTCCACTTTTCCCGAAAGAATATTTGGCCATAATAAGCTAACCTGTTGTCCTTGGGTTATAGAATTTGTAGATACAAATGCGCATTTTATATTAAAACCTTCTAGATATTGTTTGGCCTTATAAAACCAACAGGAAATATAGTCTAGGTCACGATATTTTTGCAGGTGGCCGAATATAGCATCCATATCTTTTTTTTGATCTTCAGCTTGAACTCTCGCGCCTAAATATGGAGGATTACCTATGACATATATTTCATCGGTTTTAGATTTTGAACATACCGATGACCAATTAACATTTAATGAGTTTTCACAGATAATATGTCCAGCTTCCTTCAGTGGAAGGATTGGTTTTGATTGTCCATAACCTTCCAGCATTTCTTCGAAGATTTTATTCATTTGATGTTCGGCAAGCCAGAGTGAAAGTAAAGCCATTTCGTGGGCAAAATCTTTTATCTCAATGCCATAGAATTGTGATAATTGAACACTTGTAAAATATAATAGCTTTTTACCTTGTTCCGCATCTAAATCAACAAGCCGTTGAATAATCTTAATTTCCAATAAGCGGATTTCCTTATATGTGATGATTAAAAAATTTCCGCTGCCGCAAGCCGGGTCAAAAAACTTAATTTTTGATATCCGATTGATTAATTTTTTCAGACCAGTTATACTATTCTGGTTTCTATTAAACTCATTGTATAGATCATTTAGAAATAATGGTTCGATAAGCTTCTTTATGTTTGGAACGGAAGTGTAATGCATTCCTAAATCGCTTCGCTCTTCAGGATCAGCCACTGCCTGTATCATTGAACCAAAAATATCTGGGTTGATTTCGCTCCATTGCAGATTGCCACATTCAAGCAAAATGTCTCTAGATTTTCTAGAAAATCTTGGACTTCTAATGTCATCTCTAAAGAGCCCTCCATTTACATAAGGGAATGCATTTAAATAAGATGGGAAATTACCATGTTCGGAATTTAGTTTTTGAAAAAGGCTATGTAAGAATTCATGTAAATCAGATCCATTTTCAGAGGTATTGTTCGCTAGGGTTTCTGTAAAAATACTTTCTTTTTCAAATATGCCAGTGTCCTCCGCGAAGAAACAGAATAACAAGCGTGATAAAAACAAATTAAGCTGATGTGTGCCTTCTAAAAGAATGTCAGGATCATCGGTTACAAGAATATCATATAATTTGGCCAGTTGATAGGCTGCATCTCTGTCCGCTTTGTTGTCATTTGAGGCCTTGTAAATTTCGGCTCCTGTTAATGGTAAAAAGAAATCGAAATATTTAGGTAACTCAATTAAGTTTATATCTCTATTTATGCCAGTCTTTAGGTCTTTTGCAACTAACGTTTTAAAATCTGTAACTATAATAAACCTCGGGCGGTGCTTTATAATCTCATCGGTTTTAGAATATTCTTCAGTTTTGATCAGCAATTGATCGTGTGATGCGACATTGAAAAAAACTTTATTTTTATATAAAACTGCTCCAGAAACTTTCGAAAGATTAAAATCTCCTTTTTTTAACCTCGTAATTGAAGTTTTCGAAATGCCATACGATAGCAAGAAATCATAAATGAAATCATCTGGACCTAAATCGTTAACTAATTTGATAAGATTATCTTCTATTTCTTTTGACGTCATCTGCTACCCTAATGTATCGAATAAATACCAAAGTTAATAGTTCAATACTTCATTGACATAAATAATTTATTTGTTCAAATCTCGCCACTTGTGACCTTAAATCGGTAGCCAGCTAATGCCCGCGTGAGGGATTGAAGCGTTTACCGGCTTTGTGGCTAATGCCTGTGTAGTATAAGCGGAAAGCCCGGCCCGGCTTCGCCGGGGCACGCCCATAATACAGTTAGCAGTTTTAAGTTGGCAGAAGGCAAATTCACTAGTCACCCCTTTTAGAACCAAGAGTCAAGAGCCAAGAATCAAGATTTAATAGTGCTTAATACGATGCTTTCGGTATTAACGAGGAGTTTGCTTCGCTGCGCAGTCGGCCCGCGTGCCGCTTGCAATGAAAAGTTTATTGGTTTCTAAAGACCGCACCTACACTAAGCCCGGTTTAGGCGGTGGAAACCAGGCAAAGCCGGCTGAAAATGGTAAAAAGTGGTTGAAAGTGGTCAAAACGTGGAAATCGGCCCAAAATTCCGGGTTTTTCCTGTAGATGCATTTGGGTATTAAGGCATTTATTTTCAGCGGCTTGCCGTTTTCGTGTTCACGAAATGGCCGGAGTTTGTGCAATTCCGGGGCTTAGTGTAAATGCCAAAAATGGTCAGATCAGGTAGTTATATGGTCAACTATGGCCGAAAGGCGCGTGAGCGTGAACATTGGTGGTTAAAAAGGGCTTATTTCCCTTCGCCCGCCATTTTCGCGGCATTTTCCAGCGCCCGGTACGCATTTACTATGCCGCCGGTCTTACAAAGCGCGCTGAAGGTAACCAGCTCCTTAGTGCCCGGCTTATAGACCTTTACGGTGTCAATAGGTTCGGCCGATTGCAGGATGGCCTGTTTCACCTGCTTGGCGCTCAGCGAAGGAAAATATTCCCTGATGAGGGCCGCAATGCCGGTAACTATCGGCGAAGAAAAGCTGGTGCCGTCGTCGGTCGAGGTTTCCACATCCATACCCGTTGAAGTGATCTTTACCCCCGGCGCGAAGATATCCACGTCGTTCTTGCCGTAATTGCTAAAATCGGCCGCCAGGCTGGTATCCGGCTTCATCCCCGATGCGCCCACGTCGATCACGTTATCGGCATCTTTGGTACCGTCGAGAAACTGATCGTTGGGGAACTCGGGCTTGGCATCCATATCCTGGCTTTCGTTGCCTGCTGCCTGCACCAAAAGTACATCGTGCGCGGCGGCGTATTTGAATGCCTCGTCAACCCAGGCCTTATGCGGCGATATCTTTTTGCCAAAGCTCATATTGATGATCCTCGCGCCGTGATCCACCGCGAAATGGATAGCATTGGCCACGTCCTTGTCGTATTCATCGCCGTTAGGCACGGCCTTGATAGGCATGATGCGCACATTATCCGCTACCCCGTCGATCCCATAATTATTCCCCCGCACCGCCCCGATGAGGCCGGCCACCTGCGTGCCGTGCGCAGCGTCCTCAAATTTCAGGATGCCGTTGCCATAGGGTTTATCGTGCAGAATATCCGGGTCGTCGCCTACGATGCGTTTGCGGGCGTCCAGGTCGGGGTTTACCTCGTTGTTCAGTTTGTCCAAATATTCGCTCATGCCTTTCAGCGCCTTCACATTGGTGGCGGTGGATACATCCTCGCTGAAGGCGATCAGCCACAACTCTTTGATCTGCGCGACGGTATCATTTTTTGGCTCGATATGCTCAACATCGGCACGGGTGAAGGTTTGATCGTCCTTCAGGTTCAGCATGTGACGGATATAGCCGCTGGTCTCCACCAGTGCGTTCATGATGGGCGTCAGTTGCTGCAGTTCGGTATGCGCCTTAGTGGTGGTGGAGTCATACTGTGCCTTTACCTGCAGCCAGAAAGCGTATTCCTTTTTATTGGGAGCGGTAGCTTCGGTCAGGCCGGAATATTTATCCTTGAGCTTAAAATACTGGCGTACCTCTTCCTCGGTCTCGTTGAAATCGCATTTGCGGCCGGGTCCGCCCAGGAAATCCCAGCCGTGCACATCGCCGGGGAAATCCTTATCCTTTTTTGGGTTCACCCAAAGCACGCTTTGCAGGTCCTGCTGCAGGGTATCGCAGCCGCTGTCGATGGTGGCTACAACCACGGGCTTACTCTTTTTGCCCTGTAAAAATTTATAAGCCTGGTCGAGGCTGATGCCGTAGTAGCCATCCGTTTTCAGGTCCATAGCGAACCAATTTTTCGGCGGATCAGGTTGAAAGGCGGGCAGTTGCGCAAATACCGCCTGGTTCGCAAGCAGCGCCAGTACGATGCAGCTTATAAAGATTTTAAGGTTCCTGAACATGGGATAACTAGATTTATAAGCTACAGATCGAACTTGATGCCTTGAGCCAATGGTAATTTTGTTGAATAATTAATGGTATTGGTTTGACGCCTCATGTAAATTTTCCAGGCATCCGAGCCCGATTCGCGGCCGCCGCCGGTTTCCTTCTCACCGCCGAAAGCGCCGCCGATCTCCGCACCCGAGGTGCCTATGTTTACGTTGGCTATACCGCAATCAGAACCCGCATAGGACAGGAATTGTTCTGCTTCGCGCAGATTATTGGTCATGATGGATGATGAAAGTCCTTGCGGAACACCGTTTTGCAAAGCGATGGCCTCGTCGATCGTCTTGTATTTAATAAGATATAATATAGGGGCGAAGGTCTCGTGCTGAACGATCTTATAGTGATTCTCAACTTCAGCAATGCAGGGTTTTACATAGCAGCCGGAGGCATACTGCTCGCCTTCCAGTTTACCGCCTTCAACGACAAATTGGCCGCCTTCGGCTTTGCATTTTTCAATGGCATCGAGGTACAATTGCACCGCGTCTTTATCAATCAGCGGGCCCATGTGGTTATGCTCGTCCAGCGGGTTGCCGATGCGCACCTGGCCGTAGGCTTTGATCAATTTTTGTTTGAACTGCTCGTAAATGCTTTCGTGGATGATGAGTCTGCGCGTTGTCGTACAGCGCTGGCCGGCGGTTCCAACCGCACCGAATACTGCGCCTATCAAAACAGTATCAAGGTCGGCATACTGGCTGACGATGATGGCATTGTTGCCGCCCAATTCCAGCAAACTGCGTCCCAGGCGTGCGCCAACAGCAGCACCCACCGCTTTGCCCATCCGGGTTGAACCTGTGGCGGATATTAACGGAACGCGGGTGTCGTTGGCCATCAGTTCGCCGATGATACGGTCGCCGATAACCAGGCACGACACGCCTTCCGGCACGTCATTTCTTTCAAAAACTTCCTGCACGATATGCTGGCAGGCAATAGCTGTTAAAGGGGTCTTTTCTGAAGGTTTCCAAACACAAACGTCGCCGCAAACCCAGGCCAGGGCGGCGTTCCAGCTCCAAACCGCTACCGGGAAGTTGAAAGCCGATATAATGCCCACAATGCCCAGCGGATGGTATTGCTCATACATGCGGTGGTCGGGTCGTTCGGAATGCATCGTCAACCCAAATAGCTGGCGGCTCTGGCCCACAGCCAGGTCGCAGATGTCGATCATTTCCTGTACCTCGCCGTAGCCTTCCTGCAGGCTTTTACCCATTTCATAGGATACCAGGGCGCCCAATTCCTGCTTCTTTTCACGCAGCGCTTCCCCTACCTGGCGTACGATCTCGCCGCGTTTCGGAGCAGGCACGGCGCGCCATTTTTTAAAGGCTTCAGTCGCTTTTTCGATTACCGTATTATAGTCCGCCTCGGTCGCCATGTGTACGGAGGCTATCTTTTTGCCGTCAACGGGCGAATAAATGGTCTTGCTATTGTCACCTTTGGCGGCGCCCCAAACCCTACCGGTACTAAACGCGCCATTGGTGTCGTTTATATGTAAATGATTGAGAATTTCAGCAATATTCAGGCTCATAAATGGTATTTTTGCCAAAGGTAAAAATCTTTGAGGCAAATCATCAATCCGCTCGCCGCCTGTAAAACACGTAAATGGTTTTAATTTATTATCAGGCACTTGGAAAAATCCTTGTTAGGGAATGTTTGGATGTTGAAAACTTAATTGGCAAGCGGGAAGCTGAAGTTGTAATTTGATCTCAGGAAAGGCAAACAAACCCTAAACAATCCCCGTATTAAAAACGGGAGGGAACGATGGCCGCTCGCGTTCTGAAAAATATTTTGAATGGAAGAAGACTTTGAATTTGGATTCACCGAAGACCCCAAGTTTTCGGTGGAACGTTACGAAGAAATGATTCGTAATCACGACCAGTATTTTTTTGATGCGCAGGCGTTTGAGAACATTATCGACTACTACATTGAGAAGAATGACCCGGCTAAGGCACTCCAGGTAGTTGACTATGCGTGCAACCAGCACCCCTTCGCAGCTGTATTTTTAATCAAGCAAGCCCAGTTATTAGTCGTCACCAACCGCGTCAGCGACGCCTTCATCGCGCTGGAAAAGGCCGCTTTGCTCGAGGCTTCGGATGCCGACATTTATATTATCCGCGGCAACCTGTATGAGAACATGGAGCGGTACACTGAGGCATTAGAAAACTACGAGAAGGCACTCGACCTGGCCGACGAGACCGACGAGATCCTGCTGCACATTTCCTATGTCTATCAAAACATGGGTGATTACGACACCGCTATCACGTACCTGAAATTGTGCCTGCAGCAGAACATGGAAAACCAGGACGCTTTGTATGAACTGGCTTTCTGTTACGACGTAATGGACAATCAGGAGGAAAGCGTTCAATTTTACATGCAGTATATCGACAGCGAGCCGTATAGCTACGCTGCGTGGTATAACCTGGGGAACGCTTATACCAAGCTTGGCCTGTTTGAGAAAGCGATTGATGCGTACGATTATGCCATCCTGATCAAGGATAGCTTTGCATCCGCTTATTTTAACAAGGGTAACGCTTTGGTAAACCTGGAAAAATACGCTGAAGCAATTGAGGTTTACAAACAAACCTTTGAGTATGAACAGCCCAACGCAGATACCTATTGCGCTATTGGCGAATGCTACGAAAAACTGGAGCAGATGGACGAGGCGCGCGCCTTCTACAAAAAGGCTGTGAAAATGGACCCCAAGCTGGCCGACGGCTGGTTCGGTATTGGTGTAACGCTGGATTTCGAGGAACGCTATTTCGAGGCGCTGCACTTCTACAAAAAGGCGCTCGACCTGGATATTGCCAATGCCGATTACTGGTTTGCTATCGCGGATGCTGAATATAAGCTGGGCCACCTGGCCGAGGCTGAACAGGCTTATGAAAAGGTTGTGGAGTTGAATCCGATCGACGTAGATGCCTGGCTTGACTATTCGTCTATCCTGTATGAACAGGGCCGTTTGGCGGACGCGGTGGAAGTGATGGCACAAGCTATCAAGAACAATCCTGACTCGGCCGAGATATACTACCGCATGGTGGCTTACCTGTTCGCGGCGGGGGATTATAAAGAAGCGCTAAGCCATTTAGAAATGGCATTGGCCGCCGACCCGGAAAAACATTACATCCTGTTCGATTACCTGCCCCAGTTGCAGAAGAATAAGGTGATACTGGATATTATAAATCGGTACGCTAAGTGATGTGCGAATGTGCAGATATGCAAATGTGCAGATGATTTGATATCTGCACATTTTTTTGTTTTTGAATACTTTCATTTGCACATCTGAAATCTGCACATAAAATCTGACCATTTAGTATTTGTACTTCTGCACAATTTTACCGTCCTTTGTTACGTTAAAACTTTTAGTTATAGTCTATAACAAAATGTTACACCTATGAATTTTAATATAGCTAACGAAGTGATCGCGACACCTATGAACTACCCCCTGAACAATATTCCCGAGCGTACTGCCAAGCCCCGGAACAGGGGAATCACCATGGTCATGGACAAGGGGTTGAGCCTGCGCCAGGTCGAAGATTTTATCGAGGTTGCCGGGCCGTACGCCGACCTGGTGAAGCTGGGCTGGGCCACTTCGTTCGTAACACCAAATTTGGACGAAAAACTACGGTTGTACCGCGAAGCAGGAATCCCGGTTTATTTTGGGGGGACGCTGTTCGAGGCTTTCGTAGTGCGTAAGCAGTTTGATGATTACCGCCGCATTTTGGATAAATACCAGATGGAGTATGCCGAGGTTTCGGACGGGTCGATCGAGATCGGTCACGAAGAAAAATGCGACTATATCCGTGCCTTGAGCGACCAGGTGACCGTGATCTCGGAAGTCGGCTCGAAAGATATTACCAAAATATTCGCTCCCTACAAATGGATACAGCTGATGAGCGCCGAAATTGAGGCAGGCGCCTGGAAGGTGATCGCCGAATCGCGCGAAGCCGGCAACGTGGGCATCTACCGCGACTCGGGTGAAGTACGCCAGGGTTTGATAGACGAAATACTAACCCAGATACCCGAAGACAGGATAATTTTTGAGGCCCCGCAAAAAGCGCAGCAGGTTTGGTTCATCAAACTCATCGGTGCGAATGTAAACCTTGGCAACATCGCCCCGGCCGAGATCATCCCCCTGGAAACTCTGCGCCTTGGCATCCGTAGCGATACTTTCGATCATTTTTTGAATCAGTAGTCCACTTATAACTCTCTGCGAGCTTTGTGCCTTCTTTGCGTTCTCCGCGGTAAAAATTAACCACAGAGCGCACGAAGTTTTTACACAGAGCACGCCAAGGATGTTCGCATTGATTATCTTCGGCAAATGGTCATGCCAAAACTCATCAACCCTGATATCGATTCCTTCTACACTGCCACTTCCGAAGAAGGCCGCCTGCAATTGGGTTTAGGGCCGCTGGAGTTTGAGCGTAACAAGGACCTGATCAGCCGCTTTCTGCCCAAAAAAGGCATCATAGCGGACATCGGCGGAGGTCCCGGCATTTATGCCGAATGGCTGGCGGCAATAGGTCATGAAGTGCACTTGATCGACCCGGTAGAGAAACACATCAAACAAGCGAATAAAAGATCGAAACAGGGCAAAAAGCCTTTCAGAGCTATTTTGGGCGAGGCGCAAAAGCTCGAACTGCCGGATAATTTCGCGGATATGGTCATCATGCATGGGCCATTGTACCACCTTCAGAAAAAATCGGAAAGACTTGGGGCGCTGGCCGAAGCTCAACGGATATTGAAGCCGGGTGGCGTATTATTGGGCTTTGCCATTAATCATTCTGCCTCGACAATTGTATCTTTTGTAAACGGCGCCATCCATATGCCCGAAATTATGCAAATGTGCTGTGAAGAACTGACCACCGGGATACACCATCCGCCCAAAAACATACCGGGCATTTTAACCACTTCATTCTTTCACCGGCCAAAGCAACTGCGCGCAGAACTGGAAGAAGGGGGGTTCACCTACCTCAATACGTTCGCAGTTGAAGGTATGATCTGGCTTGATAACAAGTATTTTGAAACCCGCTCGGATGAGCAAAAAAAAGCGGCGGTGATGGAACTGCTGAAGCTCACCGAAAGCGATCCTGAGTTACTGACACTAAGCCCGCATATGATGATTGCGGGAAGGAAAAATTAATTAGGCGGTCTATGGAAGTTGAATATACGATGGATATGGCTTTTGGTTTTGAAGGGCCGAACTTATGTTTCTTAGGAACAGAAGATGACTTTAAAAAACTCGCAGTTATAACTTTGGATTTAACTAATACTCTGGCTGAAATTGAAATAAATCTGTCCCAATTTGATTTCCTAAAACATAGTACTTTGAAAAAAGAAGTCATTCTTTCTTCAAAAACGGGTGGTAATTCTTTAGCGAAACTTAAACGCGACCAAATATTATTTGAACTGGATCATAGATATTGGGAAAGATTATTTAAATATTTTGTTTTGATGTCTTGGGATCAGAAAACGTACTATTTAAATTCCTATGAGAATTGTTTAGACGATTTTGACCTCGACCAAGACTGCAATTTCATTTGTAGCTCAGAATTCCCGAAATTTTAAGCACTATTACCACCAAACGTTCCGATGGAACGCAACTTCTCGCGCCAAAATTTCTACCTACGAATCGTCCCGAAGGGACGAATGGTTGGTAGATAACCGGACAAAAATTTTACGTTCCATAGGAACGTTTCGTGACCGGAAGACATTTCCGATTCCGTTATCAAATCCCACCCATTCTTATTAATATTACAGCATTAAATCGGAAGCGTTGACGGAATGTCTCATATCTCAAATCTCATATCTCAAATCTGACAAAAATGAAACGCTACGGGCTCATCGGCTTCCCGCTTTCACATTCGTTCTCCAAAAAATACTTCACCGAAAAGTTTGAGAGAGAACATATCACCGATTGCACCTATGAGCTTTACCCTATCGAACATATCAGCGAACTGATCCCGCTGTTGCATAAGCATCCGGATCTCTGCGGTATAAATGTGACTGTGCCGCATAAGATCAGCGTGCTAAAATATCTTGACTGGATAGAACATGACGCCCGCAACGCCGGCGCGGTTAACTGTATCTGTATCACGCCAGAAAGTCCGGTAGTGGCTGCTTTTACGGGCGAGGTTGGCATAAAGGGACATGATTTCAGGCTGGAAGGCTACAACACCGATATTTACGGTTTCGAAACTTCCTTGAAACCTTTACTTAAAAACCGGCATGACCAGGCGCTGGTATTAGGAGACGGCGGCGCTGCAAGGGCGGTAAAATGTGTACTCGATAACCTGGGTATCACTTACAAATGCGTCACAAGGAGGTCGGCGCCGGGAAATATCTTATTCAGCGAACTTACGCCCAGGCATATTAAGGATCATTTGCTGATCATTAATACCACCCCGGTTGGCATGTCGCCCAATGTGAACGAGTGCCCGCCAATACCTTACGGGGCGGTCACCGGCGACCATTTGCTGTACGACCTGATCTATAATCCCGAAGAAACGCTATTTTTGAAAAAAGGCACCGAAGCAGGCGCCGTTACCAAAAACGGTTACGAAATGTTAGTATTGCAGGCGGAAAAGTCGTGGGAAATATGGAACTCAAAAGAAAAGTATCCGTGAAGAGAGCAATTATTCTATTAACCGCCGTTGCATTCCTGGCCGCGTGCCATAGTAATTCTGATTATTCGCCAAAGCCGAGGGGCTATTCGAGGCTTTATTTTCCGCAAAGGGCCTACCGGACGTTTGACACTATTTACCCATTCACCTTTGTTTATCCAAAATATGCCTACATCGAAAAAGACCTGCACCCACAGCCATCGGATAAGTTACTTAATATGAAATACCTGCTCAACATGCAGTTTCCTGATTTTAACGGCACGCTGCATTTGAGCTATGAGACTATTACGTCAAAAAAAGTATTCAATGAGCTGACGGAGGATGCCCGTACATTCGCCTTTAAGCACACAGTGAAGGCCACGTCCATCGACCAGGGCCTGATACGGAACCCTGTTCATAAAATATATGGCATTTACTACACGATAAACGGACATGCGGCCTCATCCGTACAGTTTTTCGTGACCGACAGCACCAAAAACTACCTGCGCGGTGCTTTATACTTCAACACACAGCCACGCCTGGATTCCATTCAACCCGTCCTCGATTTTGTGAAGAAAGATGTGGATACACTGATCAAAACGCTAAGGTGGAAAGGGGAGTGACGAAAGATGTCGAATTTCGAATGTTCAATTTCGAATTTATTTGATCCGTCTGTTTAAAGCAATTCGAAATTGTAAATTCGACATTCGAAATTAAAACATGTCTCAGCTTCGTTCTTTCGTCAATAATCCTTACCAGGAAAATACTTACATCCTCTTCGACGAAACAAGGGAATGCGCCATCATCGACCCGGGCATGTACACCGGGACCGAGCAGAACGCAGTGGTTAATTTCATCCGGGATAATCAGTTAAAACCGGTTTTACTTTTGAATACCCATTGCCACATCGATCATATCCTGGGCAACAAACTGGTGTTCGACCTGTACGGACTGAAACCACGCTTTCATAACGGCGAACTGCCTGTGCTGATGTCCGCACCAGCCTATGCGCCGCAGATGGGTATGCAATATGAACCATCGCCGCTGCCGGATCATTATTTGTCCGAAACTGGGACGGTTTCCTTCGGAAATACTGAACTACAGCTGATCTTCGCGCCCGGACATTCGCCGGCGCACCTTTGTTTCTATGACGAGGCTGATAATTTCGTCATTGGCGGTGATGTACTATTCAGGGGCAGCATAGGCCGCTGGGATTTTCCTGGTGGAAACTTCGAGCAACTGACCACCAATATCAGGGAAAAGTTGTTCACCCTGCCGGATGATTGTACCGTTTATCCTGGTCACGGGCCGGAAACCACGATAGGTTACGAGAAGAAGCATAATCCTTTTTTTACCTGACGCTTTAACAGGGGTACGTTGGACGTTTTACGTTATACGTTGCCAAAAAAGGCCAACAAATTTGTAGTTTTAGCAAAATCAAAAAAACGTACAACGTAACACGTATAACGTACAACGTAATTGAACACTTCCATCTACATAGCAAAGCGTTACCTGTTTTCGCGAAAAAAGATGCATGCTATCAACATCATCTCGGGTATCTCTATGCTTGGCGTGTTTATTGGCAGCGCGGCGCTGGTTATTGTGCTGTCGGTGTTCAACGGTCTCGAGAAGGTGATCGTGTCGCTGTATAGTAATTTCACGCCTGAGATCAAGATCGAACCCCGCCAGGGTAAAACGTTCGACCCTAATACGCCTTTTTTCAACGCGCTGCGGCGTGATCCGAAGGTATTGTCCTTCACCGAAGTTTTAGAGGAAAAAGCCTTGATCCGTTATGGCACCACCGGCCAGTTCATCGGAACAGTGCGCGGCGTGAGCAGCGATTTCCTGAAGAATCCGCAATTGGACAGCACTATAGAAAAAGGCTCGTTCACCCTGCATGACAAGGGACAGGACTATGCCGTTATAGGCGCAATGGTGCAGGGCAAATTGTCGGTCAATATACACGACCAGCTTTCGCCCCTGCAGGTTTATACCCCCAATAAAAGAGCGTCAGGTGGTGACCCCTTAGGCGAGTTCAGCGTGAAATATATTTATCCATCAGGCATATTCAACATCCAGCAGGACTTTAACAGTATGATCATCACGCCCATCGGTTTTATGCGCGAACTGCTGGGTGAGCCGGATAATGTCTCGGCGATAGACCTTAACTATAAGAAAGGTACCGACCTGGACGCGGTGCAAGGCGATCTGCACGATAAGCTTGGCACGATGTTTACCGTCAAGAACCGTTTTGAACAAAATGCCGACCTGTACAAAACTTTAAACTACGAACATTGGTTTACATTTATGATCCTGACGTTTGTGCTTATCATCGCCATATTCAATATCATCGGCTCGTTGACGATGCTGGTGATTGACAAGCAAAAGGATATTGCCATACTCACCAGCCTGGGCGCAGGCAAGCGGATGATACAGGGCATATTCTTTTTCGAGGGCATGATGATCTCGTTCTTTGGCTGTATAACGGGAATGGGCGTTGGACTGATCTTCTGCATTTTGCAGCAGCAGTTCGGCTTTATTAAGTTCGGCGATGCGCTTACCGCCATCGACGCCTACCCCATTGCGCTGAAGGCCTGGGATTTTGTACTGGTGTTCCTGACGGTTGGCAGCATATCGACGATCGCGTCGGCCATCAGCGCAAGATTAAGCGTCAAAAGGTTAGGAGAGATCAAGGAAGAATTGTAAATTTGAAAGGAAGCTTAAAGCAGAAAGACCAAAGCTTAAAGCCTTTTTCAGGAGTCGAATAAATATAACATTACCACTAAATAGCTTTTTGCTTTTAGCATTTAGCTTTCAGCTCAAAAACCATGGAATCTAAACGTCAGCAAAAATTTGCAGGAGTAATACAGGAAGATCTCGCCGCGATATTTCAGCGCGACCTGGCGAACCTGCTACCCAATACGCTCGTCACCATTACTAAAGTGCGCGTTACGCCCGACCTGGCGCTGGCGCGTATTTTCTTGAGCTTTTTTAACAGTAACAATAAGCAGCTGGCCCTGAACACCATCAAATCGCATGCATCCGAAATACGCTACAAGCTTGGCGCCCGTATAAAAAACCAGGTACGTATTATCCCGCAACTGGAATTTTTCGTGGACGATACCGGCGACTACGTTGAACGCATGGATAAGCTTTTTGACAAGATCAGTCGCGAGGAACGGCAGCCGGACGGGGAGTAGGCCATGGATAAGCATGCCCTGCTTAAAAAGTACATCCAAAAACATCCGGGGGACATTGGCAACGTTGTTGATTTTGACGCCGAAACCGATAAGCTTTTCCCTTTCGATTTCACCGCCGCCAACAAAGAATTAAGCCCGAAAATTTTTGAGGACACCGCCAGGTTTTGCAATTGGGTGAACCGCAAGCTGAAAGAAACCGGCAGCAGGTACGGTGTCGGTGGTTACATGGAACACCGCACCATTTATTCCCGGAGTGAACACTTCAGTACAGCGGATGAGCCAAGGCGATTGCATCTGGGTATCGATATTTGGGCCGAAGCCGGCACACCGGTTTATGCGCCTATAGTAGGGGCAATCCACAGTTTCAGAGATAATAATAATCACGGCGACTACGGCCCGACAATCATCCTGCAGCACAATTTAGATGGGCTGGTGCTTTATACGCTTTATGGTCATTTGAGTCGCACGGACCTGGCGGGTTTGCGTATTGGCGATCCCATCCAAAAAGGTCAAAAGATTGGCGCATTCGGCAGCCAGGAAGAGAATGGCCATTGGCCGCCGCACTTGCACTTCCAGCTGATGTTCGATATGGAAGGCATGACCGGCGACTACCCCGGTGTTGCCAAATTCTCTGAAAAAGCAAAGTGGATGGCTAATGTTCCTGATCCAAACCTGATCCTGCAATTTCCGGGTTTGTAATAAAGGTTATATCTTTAGTAATCAATCCAAACCTTTATGACACCAAGAACACTGCTTGCACTTATCATAAAAACCGTTGGCATATATCTTATCACAAGTGCCCTGATCTTTTTACCGCAGGCATTTGGCGTTGTCCTTGAAACTCTTTCAATGGGAAACGGCAGCTTCAGTTTCAACAATGCAATGGAGTTCATATGCTTTTTTGTACTAACGATTTGGGCTTATATCTTAATTTTCAAATATTGTTTGGTAAGAACGGACTGGGTGATTGACAAATTGCATCTTGACCGGGGCTTTGCAGAAGAAAAAATAGAAATTAACATTCATCGGTCAACCGTTTTAAGGATAGCAGTAATCGTAATTGGCATGGTTGTGATGATTGATAGTCTTCCGCTGTTTATAAAGCAGGTTATCGCTTATATGCAGATGGATAATCACAGTGGGGCTTTCGGTACCCGGAGCCTGTCGGCGGGATGGTTGACCTACTATTTTATAAAATTCGTTTTCGGGTTCTTCCTGGTGACCAGCAGCCGTCTTGTGGTCAATTTCATAGAATTGAAGCGCAAAAAACCTATAGAAGAAACTGAAGAATAGTTATACTTGTAAATACGAACCCTCTCCTTTGGAGATGGCAGGGTGAGGCCAACAAAAAAAGGGATGAATTGCTCCATCCCTCTTCTATTTTAAAATTTTTTGATTATTGCTGATTGTCGTCGCCAGGCTCGTCCGATGGCGTGCCTACGATCTTGTAAGCCTTGTTGCCATTGGCATCCTTAGTTTCCTGGAAATAGTAACCGTCAGGCGAAACCCAATATTTTTCGCCGTTAATGTTGATCTTGCGGCACTGATCGGGTAGTGCGCTCACGATATCACCTACCTGCGGTAGTTGCTGCTGCTGTTGCACGTCGCCGTTATCGCCGTTGGTGTTCAGTTCGCCGTCTTTACCGGCAACCTGGTACGAAACGGTGCCATCGTCTTTGGTGATCGGCTCGTAATACACGCCGTCCGCCTCATAGTATTGCTGACCGTTGATCACGATCGACTGTGCATTCGAAGGCAATTCGTTCACTTCGGCGCCAATTGGCGGCTCAACCACGGTGTATTCGCTGTTATCATAAGAATAGAACAAACCGTCGCTGTAGAAATACGGGAAATCATCGTAATAGAACGAATAATAACCATAAGGCAACACCCCGATCCTGAAGCCAAGGCGCGGCGTATAGTATGTGTTGTAATAGCCGTGATAATAATGGTAATAGTGGTTCCTGTTCCAGTATGGTGAATAAAAGCCACGACCGCCAACGCCCACCGATTCGCGCCCGCCCTGGCCCACATAACCGCGCGTGCCAACCACATTCCCTGTGCCCGGCGCAACATAGCCACGATTTGCTTCTATTACGGCGCCACGGGGAGCGTAACCAATACGGTTTACCGGAGGCCTGATGCCCTGGCTGTTTATACGCGGTGGCGCAACACCTACACGTTCGGCCCCGGCGCGATAATTGCCGCCGGTATAGGATGGCCTGGAAGCATTGGGTGCGGGCCTGTAGCTGCTAACGCTCGAGGCCGGCCGGTAACTGCTGCCGGTTGACGAAGGCCTGTAGCTGCTATTATTGCTGCTGCCGCTGCTTGAAGGATGGTAGCCACCGCCACCCCCTCCACCGCCGCCCGATGACGTGTGCGAGCTGCTGCCGCTGCTGTTGTTATTGCTGCCGCCCCGCTGCGCCGCAGCAGGAAGTGCGAAGAACAGGCACAATAAGCCGCTTAACGCAATGGCCGGCAAATATTTATAATTCCTTTTCATGACGATATTTTTGAGTACGCAGTATGAACCAAAATGTTGTACTGACTTTAAAATATTAGACTTTAAATTGTTCTACGGTTTAAGATCGGTCAGTTAATGGCTTTGCGCTGACAAATGGGCGCCGCGTAACAAGTAAAGATAAGAAAATAAACGCCATAATGCCTAATTCCTTAGGTTCAAAACAGCGGCATTTGATCAAATCCTGACGAATAGCGCTGGATTTTAACACTTTAAACCTCAAATGTCTTCGGCCACAAACAATGAAGGCTGATCGAATTTCAGGCTGAAGAAGCCATCATGGGTGGTTTTGAAACGGTGATTGCCCAAGGGTTCCAGGCCGCTGCAATGCAATTCGTGCGGGTGCGTCAGTATTTCTATCATTTCGCCGGCGGGTTTCCACTTGCTGAAGCCGGTGGTTATCGGGTATATTTTCCGGTTCTCATAAAAGATCACCAGGTTGATCTTGTCGGTAAAGAACAGGTAATCCTTCAGCTGCAGACTGTCGGTAACGATATTTACAGCCGGGTAGCCGTTTGTGACCAGGTATTTTAGCGCCGCTGCGGCAGGGGTGTCGCTGCCCAACGGCATCACTTTAACATCCCGCTGCGCGGGCTTGTATTTACCCGAAGCAATAACCCAGTCGATCTTGATGCCGTTTTCATGCAGTAACGGCGCCGTTTCACGCGTGGTGATCACCGTCGGATTCCATTCTAATAATTGCCCCAGCAATTCGGCCGGGAAATTGTTCAGCCCCAGCACCAGCAGTGCGGGCTCCTGTTTTTCGCGGACGACATGGTGGGAGGACATGAGTGTTAGTGACTAGAGATTAGTTAATTAGAGATTAGCAATAATTTGATTGAAAATTAAGCAAATACTTCGGTATTAGTTCATCTGATCTTTAATGGGATCGGTCATGAGCCCCTTATCAAATCTTCCAACCTCTTCGGGATGATAATGTTGCAGCCACTCCCTGTAGGTAGCATTCTCGGGCTTGATGATATAGCCGTGATCTTTCCCTTTTTGGGTATAAGCAAAATGCTCCTGCATCTGGAAAACCCGGATCACGACGGTATCCTTTCTGAAATAGACATCCGTTATCAGGCGCCCGTCGCAGCTCAGCAGCGTGTCTTCCTTGCCGTTGACTTCCGCCCCAACAAAGCCGACAATCTTACCCGCCGAAATTTTCCTGTACCAGGTTATTGTCAGGTCACCGTTTTTAATGGTTTTATATACTTGCCGGTTATCTGTGCAGGCGACAGCAAGTAAGCAGA
The DNA here is from genome assembly GCA_018266935.1 of Bacteroidota bacterium. GTDB lineage: Bacteria > Bacteroidota > Bacteroidia > Sphingobacteriales > Sphingobacteriaceae > Mucilaginibacter. The sequence goes on from JAFDZL010000439.1 coordinate 36,575, forward strand.
AAACGATGATGATAACGCGATACACAAATCAATCTTTGGGTTAATCGCAATAATAACTAAAAACCGGGCCAATGGTTTGGGGTTGGTTATCAGTTAACCGGTTATTAGTTAATTGGTGTCTAGTTACCAGCGGGCTAATGTCAATATATCTTCTTGTAAAACTCCCGCAGCGCAGTCGCGGGATTTGGCGCAAGGTTGACTGCCGCCGAAACAGCGATGCCGTATATGCCGGTTTGCAGCAGGGGTTCCACATCAGCCAGTTGGACACCGCCGACAGCGATAACCGGTATTTCGATAGCTTGGCCTTGCAAAGCCCGGTAACCCTCCAGGCCCAGTAAAGGCTTGTTGTTGGGTTTGGTATTGGTATGCGCGAAAGGTCCGTAGCCGCAATAATCCACGGCGCCGCTGGCTTGTACCCGCCGCAGGCTTTCGATGTTGGTGGCCGACGCACCCATTGTCTTATCTTCGCCTATTATTTCGCGGATAGCGTTAAAGTCGGCTTCGAAATCTTCTATATGCACGCCCTGGGCGTCCACCTTGTCCAAAAGGTGATAATGATTAGTAATAATAAGCGTCGCACCCCAATCGTCGCAGATAGCGGCGATCTCGCCGATCTCTTTGATCAACTCTTCATCCGTTTTGGTGAGGCAGCGGTACTGTATCCAGTTAGCCCCCGCGCCGCAGGCAATATGCGCCTGGTCAATGTGACTTCGGTTGGGCAGGTCCTGTGTCAGGTAGTGGAATTTGGAAATGTATTTCTTCATTTCGGCTTTCGAATGTTCAATTTCGGATTTACAAAGGGCGACTATTTAAGCGCTTCCGGTATTGGCTTGCCTATGCAACCATTTGGCGCCTGGATATGCAGCAGCGCGGCAACGGTCGGCGCGATATCGGTCATGTGCGTTTCGCGGTTCAAATGTCCGCGCTGTACGCCCCATCCCATAAATACCAATGGGATATGCGTATCGTAAGGATTCCAGGTGCCGTGCGTAGTGCCGGTCGGACCACTGTCACCAGAGCCATGCCCCGTAAACCAGCCCGGGAATAGTAATATCTGTATCGCGCCGCTGTGCTCTGGATTGTAGCCGTTCACTACGCGCATCCGCACTTCTTCGGGAATGCTGGCCGTTTCGGCCTTTTGCATATCGATAGCATAAGCCACTCCCGGCACTCCCTTCAGGAAATCAATGCAATCCTTTTTAAGTGCGTCAAAATCCACGTGCGCGTATTTGATCGCGATATTGTTGAAGTTCACCTGGTAATTGCCCAGGCTGAGCACTAAGTGAGCTATCTTGTATTTGTCCAGCAAAAATTTGTTCAGGCTGTCGGCAGTGGCGCCGTCATCCCAGGTACGGGCCGGAATGCCATGATCGTTCAGGAATGCGGTATTATGTGCGGCGCCGTGATCCGCAGTCAGGAAAACTGTATAGTTTCCTTTACCAAGTTTGGCATCCAGGAAGGTGAAGAATGACGCAAAATCTTTATCAAGGCGTAGATACGTGTCCTCGATTTCTACCGAATTCGGTCCGAACTGGTGCCCGATATAATCCGGTGTCGAAAAGCTGACTGCAAGGAAATCGGTCACCTCGTGCTGCCCCAGCTGCTCGCCATTGATAGCAGCT
>JAFDZL010000440.1 GCA_018266935.1 Bacteroidota bacterium
ACGCCGGACAAACTCGTTTTTAAAACCGACGGCGTGGTGACCTATACCGTTACCAAAGCCATGGTTGAAAAATATGGCCGCTGGGCATTTGACAATCCGAAATTCATCATCCTCAACTTTGCCCTCGGCGGCGGGTACCCGAATGGCGTCAATAAGATTACTTCGCCGTATAACGGCATTTCGCAGGCGACGGTGGATAAGATCAAAGCAGGAAAAGCCATTGTGCTTGTTGATTGGGTGCTGGTAACGAAGGGGCATAAATAGGAGGTCGGAAGTCTGAGCTCGGAGGTCCGAATTGTTTTCGTGAACGATAAGTGATGGATTTTTGATTTTCTAATGCATTTCTAATCGGCAAAAAGCTGATTATTAAAACCTATGGGGTACTTTTGTTCCATTGCCGCGAACAATACCCCTCTTAATATGACATGAAGTCCTGAAGCATTTTCGGGACTTTCTTATTTACAGGGCGTGAGTTTTCTATGATCAGCGGTTTAAAAAGTTAAATCTACCCTCCTCGCCGCTGTTGAAAAATGACCGGAATTACTCAAAAAAAAGTGCTGCCCACACAGGCCCTTTCTATAACTTATTCTATTAGCGGTAATTGCGATAATCATGGTCGTGTTCATCATGATCGTGTTCATGATCCCAGTGATGACGGTGTTCGCGGTATTCTATTGAACAGCCGGAAAACCCGGTAACAGTCGCTGAAGCAAATATCAGCAGTGCTATCAACCTTAAAATATGCTTTTTCATAACTATTAGTTTTTCAATAGATAATAACAATCGTGCTAATAATATGCCAAAACGCTTAATTGAACTTAAAACGGGCGGCGATAGTCGGATAAACTTGTAGTAAATTCTGGTCGGTAAGTACATGGAAATACGTGTTGACCTTCGACCCCACGGAGAACCCGTTATGCACCTTGAACCAAACTTGCGGTTCGCCGAAGAAAGCCAGCCATTTTCCGTGCAGGTTGGCGGTAAGAGCGTCGCCAAGATTTTTGTTAAGTGTGTAAAATTCGACGTCACCACTGAACTCGAACTTATAATTCCAGAAACCCTTGCCCCAATACAGCGAGTATAGCACATCATTGCTCGGTCGCTTAAATGCATTATAGGTGTAGGATAGCGAAGTGCTGAACCAGGCGCCCTTCCACTGGAAGGGATATACAGGGCCAACTGAGAAGGCATTGGTGATATAATAACCGTATGAACCCGGTTCGGCAATACCCATGCCGCCGCTGTATTGCAGCTGCACATATATCTTTGGGTTCCAGAACCTGAAAGATTGTGATATCTGCGTGAAAAACTTGCCGATGTTGTGGTTTGCGCCTTCCAGGTCGGCTTCACTTTTCATAAAAAATGCCCCGGAGGTATCCTTCGCCTGGTGAAAATATTCAAAATAGATGGTTGGGAAGTTTTCGCGGTTGTGCGTCGGGTCGAGCGCGTGCCTCGGATCAAAATGCAGCTGCAGCGTTTGCGCGGAAGCCATTGCCGACCACCCGATAAAAATTGACAGTAACAGTTTTGTTTTTCTTTTAAAAATTGCGTTTGCCATATGTTAAATAAGCCGCTTTGTTTGGCTTTATGTAAATATCTTTAGGCAGAAAATTGCGAAGCGGAAACGCAGCGGAATTGTAACGGAAATTTGAAAACTGCATCTTATCTCAACGGTTATTAGTTATTTATGAATGATCGCGACTACCGGGTATTTACTGCTTTATTTAATGATGCCTGCCTCAAATATTTTGGACAGCAACTCCTGCAACCGCTCACAGAGGCCGAAAGCAAGATTTTTTGCAACCAGGTGCTCGAGATCACGGGCCTGTCCATAGGCTGGAAAAGCGTGAAGAATTATTCATTGGCTGTTACCGGGGATAAAGGCGCAAAAGCGGAAAACCCATCGGCCGCTACCTTGGATACGCTCGCCCGCTATGTACTGGGAGCGCCATACACTACGGAGATACAGCGAAAACAGAACGAGTCACATTATCCGTATTGGTTCCTGTACCGGGAAAAGTTTAACAAAGCGCATCCTAACAATTCTGCAAAAGCACGACGTCCGGGCATCCTGATCATTTTGGGAATTACCGTTGTTATGACAATGTTCATTTTCTGGCTGAACCTGCCAACGGAAATGGGGCTTGAATTTACTGACAGGTTCGACCATGTGTCCGATACTTCACTGGAAAAAAGAGGATGGTTTGTCAAAGACAAGGATACTGCCTATTGGCGGCAAAATGCATCGCAAAAGAAAGCACTGACGCTATATACGCTCAAGGGCGATAACTGGCCCGATCCGGCTAACAAACAGCAGATCAAAAATCTGGTAATGAGGGAAGTGCCGTATGAATGCTTTACCGCCGAAGTTCATTTGTCCGACTTTGTCCCCAACCAGGAATGGCAGCAGGCAGGTATTCTGCTGCTTGAGGATACAACGCTCACGGGGAAAAGCGCCCGGCTTTCCATTGCTTATAACGATTTCTTTGGCGGGTTTCAAAGACCAAGGGAAATACTGGTACAGGCCATTAGTTCGGCAGGGAGCGGATTCAGCAAACCCGAGGAAATAGCACATAAAACTATCGCTTTTGCCGATAGTATCGATACAAACCCCATACGGGCCAAAATGCTGCAAAACAGCGCGCTTCGGATCGAAAAGCATGGCAAAAGATTCCGGTTCCTGTATTCGGGCGGAATTACGGGCAACGGGGCATTTACTGAAGTGGCCAGCCAGGACCTTGACCTGCGGCCACGGTACATCGGCATATTTGCGATCAAGGGGTTTAAGGACAGTACAGCTATTATTCCCGCGCACTTTACGTTCTTCCGGATAGCCTCAAATTTGTGCCAATAAGGTGGTAATAGCCTATTTTACAAGCAACTTGATCAGAAAATAATTCGTAACTTTAAGACCCGCTTGTAAACCCATTTGCGCAGACATGGTCGTTCGATTTGTGTATAAGGCATACCTGGTTGTTGTGGCCATGATCATTTTCGGCGGTTATCAAACCGCATTTGCACAAGCGCCGAACATATTGTACGCGACACCGCAAAGTTATACTACCGGTGCTTCGATCACGCCTCTAATACCAACGAACAAGGGCGGTAATGTTCCGGCCAGCACCTACGGCCTGGTAACAACTTTTGCCGGCAATAGCAAAAACGGCGCTGCCAACGGCCAGGGGCCGGGCGAAAGTTTTCATCTCCCCGTTGGAATAACTATTGACAAAGCAGGGAACCTTTACGTTACTGACGGCGACAATGCCTCCATATTGAAAGTTGATAAATCAGGGACGGTAACCAAGATGGCGCTTAGTTTTGCTGCTCAGCCCGCGGGATTCAATCCTTACGGCCTGGCCGTTGACAATAGTGGCAACCTGTATGCGCCCGATCCGTTCGCAAACCTGGTCTGGAAGATCGACCCGTCAGGAAATGTAACCGTATTTGCTGACAGGAACTCTGTTACTGCCGACGGAACGACCGCAATTTTCAGTTCTCCTTCGGGCATAGCCATTGACAACTCAGGCAATTTGTATGTCGCCAATACCGGCAATGGTTCCATCCTCAAAATAACCTCGGGCGGAACGATCACAACCATTGCCACGGGCTTAAATCATCCGCTTGGGCTTGTCGCCGGTACCCAGGGCAATGTTTACGAGGTGGACGAAGACGGCAACAAGGTAAACAAGATCAGTTCTGGAAACGTGGTAAGCACATTTGCATCGGGCGCCGCAGCCGGCTTCAACTGGCCTGAGTTTATCACGATGGACCAGGCAGGCAATTTGTACGTCACCGATTCCGGCAACAACGAGATCAAAAAAATCACACCCGCGGGAACAGTGACCGTTATTGCCGGTAATCCGGCGGGCGGAGCCAACGGCGGAGTAGGCGCCGCAGCCGGGTTCAACAACCCGCTGGGTATTGTGGCAGATGCTGCGGGTGACCTGTTCGTCGTTGATTCCAACAACAACCTCATCAGGGAAATATCGCTTAGCGGTTATACCATCGACAAACCTTTGCCGCCCGGCCTTACCTTTGACTCAGGCACAGGCACGATCAGTGGTACGCCAACGTCGTCATATCCGTCAACCGACTATACCATTACGGCATACAACTCCAGCGGCGGTAGCCAATTTACCATTAACATCACGGTCCACAACGCGCCAATTGTATTGAACCCGCCTAAGATCACCTATACCACCCCCGATGTTTATACGGTAAATAATCCCATTCCGCCGTTGTCGCCGGTAAATACGGGTGGCGTTGTATCACAGGAGACCTATGGTTCAACCACATTTGTCGGGAGCACAGGCACCAGCAGCACGTTTGGCATTATCAATAGTATCCGAAGCGCAGGAAATGGCAATTTGTATATCACTGACGGCTCACACCGCCTGATGACGATCACACCTGGCGGCCTGCTTACCGTTATCGCCGGAAGCGCCAATGCCTCAGGCTACGTCGATGGCCAGGGGTCAGCTGCGCGTTTCAACAACCCTGGCGAAATGGCTATCGACGGTGCAGGAAATATCTATATTGCCGATGAAGGCAATAATGTGATTAGGAAAGTTACACCGGGCGGCCTGGTTACCACCTATGCGGGAACAGGGGTCCCCGGTTCAGCTGACGGGTCCTTGACCACCGCCACCTTCGACCACCCCACCGGGTTGGTATTTGATACCTTCGGCAACCTGTATGTCTCCGATTTCAATACGGACATTATCCGGAAGATCACTCCCGGCGGTGTGGTAAGTACCCTTGCGGGGACCGCCAACCTGACGGGCCCGATCGACGGTACCGGAGCGGCGGCGCGTTTTAACGGCCCGGGCTATTTGATACTTGACCCATCCGGGAATATTTGCGTCGCGGATTTCAACAATAATATGATCCGCAGGGTAACGCCTGCGGGAGTAGTAACCACCATTGCGGGCACAGGCATTGCGGGGCTTACCAACGGGAACGCGCCGGTGGCAACCTTCAACGGGCCGCAGGGCATGGTGTTTGACCCCGAGGGTAATCTTTACGTAGCGGACCAGAACAACTATGCGGTTCGCAAAATAACTCCGGCAGGCATAGTAAGCACTTTCGCCGGCACAGGGACACAAGGCAATAGCAATGGTTATCCGTTAACATCCATCGGCCTCGCGTACCCGCGAGATATTATTATCGATGCTTCGGGCGATTTTTTTCTCGCCGACGCAAGCCAGGTCAGGAAGCTGGACCCATCGGGCTATACCATCGACAAGCCTCTCCCGGCAGGGCTCAGTTTCGACAACACGACGGGAACGATAAGCGGCATACCGACTGTTGTAACCCCACCTACGAACTATACCATTACCGCTTATAACTCGTCCGGCAGCGATTCCTACGTTATCAATCTTACGATCAAAGCCTCACCTATCCAGGCGCCATTGATACGATATTTCACCCCGCAGGTATATACAGTCAACACGACCATCACACCGCTCGCCCCGACCAACTCCGGCGGGCCAGTCCCTGCTAACATATACGGACAGATAAATACCTTCGCAGGCAGCGGCACGGCAGGAAAGACCGACGCCACCGGCCGGGCAGCCAGTTTTTCCGGTCCTGTCGGCCTGGTGTTCGACGGAGCGGGGAACCTGTATGTTGGCGACTCGGGCAACAACTTGTTACGCAAGATCACGCCAGCCGGAGCAGTGACCACCGTTCCAAATTATAGGGGTAACGCGTTCGGCATTACGATGGATGCGCCGGGCAATATTTATATCGCTGACGCGGCGAACAACCAGGTCGAAAAGATCAGCGCTGCGGGAACCGTTTCGGTATTGGCGGGCAACCCGGCGGCAGGCGCCGTTAATGCTACAGGAATAGCCGCCAGTTTCAATCATCCTGTCGCTGTTGCGCTTGATGCATCCGGCAATATTTATGTAGCCGACAAGTTCAACAACCTTATTCGGGAGATAACACCCGCCGGTGTAGTAAGCACTTTTGCCGGCAGCGGTGCGCAGGCCGAGGCTGATGGCACCGGAACTGCGGCAAGTTTCAATCATCCGGCGGGAATTGCCATAGATGATTCAGGAAATATCTATGTATCAGACGCCGGCGGCAACACTATCCGTAAAATAAGCCCCTCAAGCATGGTATCTACCTTAGCGGGCAATGGCAGTAGGGGCTCGGCGGATGGCATTGGCGGCGGAGCCACCTTTAATGGCCCGCAGGGATTGGCATTTGACCTGACCGGTAACTTGTACGTAGCCGACGCCGGAAACAATATGGTGCGCAAAATATCACCGCTGGGACAAGTGACAACTATTGCGGGGAATTTCCCCGGCGCAAACCCTGACAACAGCAACCTGCTCGATCCGGTAGCTGTCGCCATCGATGCTTCGGGTAATGCTTACGTTTCCGAATTTAACGGTAACCTGATCAGCCAGATCGTTCTGAGCGGGTATTTTATCGACAAGCCGCTTCCTCCCGGCCTGGCGTTCGACCGAAAAACGGGTATTATCAGCGGTACGCCGACAGCTTTATCCCCTGCGACTGACTATACCATTACCGCATACAATATGGGCGGCAGCAGCTCCTATGTGCTCAATATTACTGTCCAGGATATCCAGCAGCAAACGATAACCTTTAACCCGCTTCCGGAGAAAACTTACGGCGATCCTGATTTCGTGCCCGGCGCCACGAGCAACAATGTCACCTTGCCTATCACTTATACGAGCCAAAATCCCAATGTTGCCACCATTGTTAATGGCCAAATTCATATTACCGGCGCCGGAACAAGCAATATCACGGCATCGCAGCCCGGCAATTCACAATACGCCGACGCCACTCCGGTGACACAGCAATTGATCGTTGACCGGGCGCCGCTGCTTATATCAGGCCCTGATATTACCAGGCTTGCCGGGCAGCCTAACCCCGAGTTCATACCTGCATATACCGGTTTTGCCTACGATGAAACCCCGCTCGTGCTGAACACCCTGCCTACCTTAAACTGCATAGCAACCGTCAATTCGGCGCCGGGGCAATATGCGATCACAGTATCCGGCGGCACTTCACGCAATTATGTGATCTCGCACCAGGACGGGACGCTGACGGTTTTGCCGGGTGAAGCTGCTATCGTTGTGCCGAACCTGTTCACCCCGAACGGAGACGGAGTTAATGATTACTGGAACATCAAAGAGCTTTCGTTCTTTCCGCAGTGCCTGGTATCCGTTTATTCACGCAGCGGCAGTCTCGTATTTCAATCGCATGGCTATCCCAGGCCGTGGGACGGCACGTACAACGGCAGTCCGCTGCCGGCGGGCACTTACTACTATGTTATCGCCCCGCAAAGCGATCTGCCCAAATTGTCGGGATATGTTGTTATATTGCGTTAAAAACCTGGCCTTGGCGCATGAAGGGGATTTTACGAACTGGTATCATAATTTTTCTTTGTGGTTTATGTCTTAAAGGCAAGGCCCAAACAGGTCCCACTCCTGTCATTACTACCAGCACGGTTACGGGCGTTATCTTAGGCTGCGTCGGTTCCCCGGGCGAAAACCCAAATGTGGGCCAGTTCACCGTAGCGGGAACCGGCTTAAGCGGCAATATTGCCGTCACTCCCCCTACCGGCTTTGACATCTCGCTTACCGCTGTTGGCGGATATTCGCCGAGCCTGGTATTGAAGCAGATCGGAGGAGCTGTTATCAACACCACCATCTATGTTCGTTCTTCGGCGTCCGACCCGGTCGGGCCGATTTCCGGAAATATTCAGATCACAACACCCGGTGCGACGCCGGATGTGGTTGCAGTGACCGGGACAATAAGGGCTTTGGCTAAGGTAAATCCCGTTCCTAACCAGACGGTCAATCCCGGCACGCCGACCACCACCATTAATTTTAGCGGTTTAGGGAACTTGTTCACCTGGACCAACAACAATCCGGTTATAGGCCTGCCAGCATCCGGATCGGGGGATTTAACATCTTTCACTGCAATAAATAACACTAACGCACCACTAACCGCTACCATAACAGTCACCCCGGCTTACGAGCCGGTTGCTTACATCGCAAACAACTTTTCAGATGATGTGACTTTAATCAGTACAACAGCCTTTAACGGGCCGACGCCGACGACCATAAACGTAGGCCAGAGACCATGGGGTGTGGCGTTGAGCCCCGATTATCTCAAAGCCTATGTAACCAACAGTGTTTCGGGCACAGTGTCGGTAATCAGTACGTCGTCAAATACCGTTACTGCCACCATACCGGTAGGTTCAAGTCCTGAAGGAGTAGTGGTCAGCCGGGATGGTAACAGTGTTTATGTAGCCAATGAATTATCTGGTACGGTTTCAGTAATCAACACTTCGACCGACATGGTCACTAAGACTATTCCTGTTGGTAAAAACCCAACCCAGATGGCAGTCTCACCTGATGGCAAGACCGTTTATGTCAGCAACTATGATCCGCAAGGCACCATATCGGTTATTAATACCGCGAGCAACGCTGTTGCAGCGACCATCGGCTCTCTCAACTTTCCGGCAGGAGTTGCAATCAGCCCCGATGGCAGCAGACTCTACGTTGCCAGCAATGCGCAAAATACTGTGACGGTTATCAATACCGCTAATTATTCTGTTATAAAAACTATTCCGGCAGGTCCGGGAAGTACGGGCCTGGCAATTAGCCCTGACGGCAGCAAACTGTATGTGAGCGATAGCGGGGCACCCTCCGTTTCAGTTATTAATACAGCCACCAATACGGTCAGTGGAACTATTGGCGTCGGGCGAACCCCATGCGGTATATGCGTAAGCCCCGATGGTAGTTTTGTTTGCGTAACGAGTGCCGCAGAAAACCTCGTGGTTTTTATAAATACCTTGACAAATAGTCCGGGTATATCGACCGGGACGGGCATGAATCCATTTTCTTTCGGAAATTTTCTCATGCCGGGAGCGTCATGCACCGGCACGCCGGTCACGTTTACCATTACCGTAAACGCTTCACCGCCTTCCATCACAGCAAATGCAGCGTCCGGTACTATTTCCGGCTGCACAGGCACACCCTCAGCAAGCCCGAACATCGAACAATTTTCTGTTTCGGCCCAGGCGCTTACGGGTGATCTGACGATTACCGCACCTGCGGGTTTTGAGGTTTCTTTTTCTTCGGGCACGGGCTTCAGCAACAGCCTCACGATACCACCGCTGGCCGGGGGCGCGGTTAACAATGTGACTACTTATGTGCGTTCCTCTGCCTCCGCCACGGGAAGCATTTCGGGTAATACCATATCGGGCAATGTCACGCTGAGTTCACCGGGCGCTCCCGATCAAACCGTTGCGGTAACCGGAACTATTTATGCCGGACCAACGATGAACCAGGTCGCCAGTCAAACCGTTTCCGCGGGGCAGGCGACGACGCCGGTTAATTTTACCGGGGGCGCCGGCCTTTACACCTGGACCAACGACACGCCCGGAATCGGCTTACCCGCGAACGGGAGCGGCAATATTCCTTCGTTTACCGCAATAGATCCAAATGGTGATACTCCTGTTACAGCGACCATAACCGTTATCCCTCAATCCATGTCGGCAGTTGCCTGTAACGGCACGCCTATGGTTTTCACTATCATCGTAAGCCCCGCGCCCCCGCCCGTGATCACCTCATCAGGCACGTTAACCGGCCTCAGCACTATTTACGGAACAGCCTCGTCGTCTGAAAGCTTCACGGTTTCGGCCACAAACGCTACTGCCGGCGTCCTGGTGACACCACCGCAGGGTTTTGAAGTAAGCACCGATAATAACACCTTCGCCAGCACAGTCACAACCGGGCAAGCCGGCAATATCAACACCACAGCGATCTATATCCGCCTCGCAGCGACTACGGTAGTGGGCAACTACACAGGAAATATCGTATTAAGTACAGCGGGCGCCACGGATTTAAATGTGAATATGCCTATAAGCATTGTCGAGAGGGCACTATTAACGGTCACCGCGCCCGACGTCACCAGGGCTTATGGGGTTCCGAACCCGGTGTTTGCACCCGAATACCAGGGCTTTGTCAATGGCGATGATCAATCGAAGCTTGACATACTGCCCACATTGACAACAACGGCGACTATTTCATCGGCTGCGGGGCAGTATGCGATCCATGTATCGGGCGGTTCGTCGCATAATTACACGATAATCCCGGTTGATGGAACGCTTACCATTACTCCCTCACCTTCCGAGATCAATGTCCCCAACGCCTTTACCCCAAACGGCGATGGCATCAATGATTTTTGGAATATCAAACAGCTGACAGACTTTCCGCAGTGCATCGTTTCGGTATATTCACGATACGGCGGGCTTGTCTTCCAGTCGCATGGCTATGCAAAACCCTGGGACGGTACAAGCAGCGGTTCGCCCGTCCCGGCAGGTACCTATTATTACATCATAAATCCAAATTTGGACGGTCTGCCCGTTTTGTCCGGATATGTAGCTGTTTTACGCTAAGGTAACCTCTTGATCAGCCTGCACGTATTAGTATCCCCGATGCGAGGTTATATCACTGTACCTGAAACATATTCGTGCCTTACCTGCAAGCACTGCGGAGCGCGCCCGGTTATCGCCATGGCCGCTGAAGGAGAATATGTGGTGAAATGCCCCAACGATCCCTCGCATTACCAGACGCCGCCGGGCCTGATCGACATAGACGACTGGAACGAGCACAATGCTACAACAGCATTTAAACGCGCAGATGCCGCACCCGGCATTTTAGATGACCATTTTTTTCATCTGAACGGCGCAATCCTTCCATTAAATCATGCTGACTGATTTTTCGTGATTTGGCGGAAAAACCGCCGACTATTACTGGGTAGAGGTAAACAATGACACTTAAGCCCTGAAGTTCGTTTCGGTATCATAGTGTAATTATGACACTAATTCGACAGTAAAAATAGATGTTTAAACATTTAATTTGCTTTCATTTGTGCCATAATTCAAATATCATTACGATCCAAACATGAAAAAGACATTTTTATTTATCGCCACCGCTTTATTCAGCACCGGCGTTTTTGCACAAAGCACCTGGAAAGTTGACAAAGCGCATTCGCACCTTACATTTACCATTACCCACCTGGCGGTGTCAGACGTTGACGGCACCTTCAAAGATTTTGAAGCTTCTATCAATGCCACGAAGCCTGATTTCAGCGATGCGAAATTTGAGTTCACAGCCAACACAGCTTCGGTAAATACGGACAATGATCAGCGTGACACGCACCTGAAAAGCGCGGATTTCTTTAACGTCGCTAAATATCCTACGATGACCTTCAGCAGCACTTCCATCAAGCCCGGAAGCGCAGCAGGCCACTATGTGCTGAACGGCAACCTGACCATCGCGGGTGTTACCAAACCTGTTTCGCTTGACCTTTGGTACCGCGGTACGATCACCAACCCGATGAGCAAAGCACCAGACGCAGGTTTCCAGGTAACTGGGATTGTTAAACGTTCCGATTTTAACTTCGGCAGCAAATTCGGTTCGCCAATGCTGAGCGACGAGGTTTCGATAAAAGCCGCCGGCGAATTCGGGAAGATCAATTAAGCTTAAAGCGGAAAGTCCAAAGCTGAAAGCAAATAGTAAAAGCGCTCTGGGAACCAGGGCGCTTTTATTTTATTGGACGCGATGAAATATCATCGTTTTGCCGAATATTTTAAAGTGCCAGTACCCGCGCACGCGCAGCAAACCATGATCATCAATATAGACCGAGGCATCCCAGTCTTTTCCGTGTTTGGCGTCGTAAACAATACCATCTTCCCATGAATTATCGTCCTTGTCGTATTTCAGTCCGCGCAATATATCCATCCCCAATATTCTACGGCTGCGCAATGCGGGGTCGGGGTTGTGCGAATCGCGCCATTCATCCATCGGCTTACTGATATCGTCCCTAAACCAGATGATGTTTGCACGGAACTCATCGCCTTTTCTGTAAACATCGACGATAAGGTTTTTTTCAGCCGACATCCATTTGCCGCAGATACGGTCGGCATTCCGGGCTGATTGACCCTGAGTTTGGGATACAAGTGATAACAAAAAGGTAAATGCGAAGTATCTAAACATAAATAACAAAGGTGCATCGGACGGTAAAATTATACATCGGCCTACTGCCTAACCTAATATAGGCAAAATGGTTTTTTCAGTCCAATACTTTCTATATTTGAAACGAACCTACAATTCTTCCATGAAAAAACTACTGCCACTGCTACTACTACTGCCACTTTTCTCGTTCGCCCAGCAAAAGAACATCTATCATAAAGGCTGGATCGATTTCAACAAGAACGGGAAAATGGACGTTTTTGAAGACCCATCTCAGCCGGTCGAAAAAAGAATTGCCGATCTGCTGAGCCAGATGACCGTCGAGGAAAAGACTTGCCAGCTGGCTACCCTGTATGGTTACAAGCGGGTTTTGAAGGAAGAAATGCCGGCAGAATCCTGGAAGAACGAGGTCTGGAAAGATGGCATAGCCAATATCGACGAGGAACTGAACAACCTAACCTCACACACCGACGCGGCGCCTACGCAATACTCTTACCCTTACAGTAAACATGCCGCGGCGATCAATACGATTCAGCGGTGGTTCGTGGAAGAAACACGAATGGGCATCCCCGTCGATTTTACCAACGAGGGTATTCACGGCCTGAACCACGACCGTGCCACACCGCTGCCTGCGCCCATCGGTATCGGCAGCACCTGGGATAAACAGTTGGTAAGGCAGGCGGGCGACATAGTGGGACGTGAGGCGAAGGCTCTGGGCTATACCAATATCTATACACCAATACTGGACGTAGCGCGCGACCAGCGCTGGGGCCGGGTTGTAGAAACTTATGGTGAAGACCCGTATCTCATCGCCGAGCTGGGCAAGCAAATGTGCCTGGGCGTACAGGAGCAAGGCGTGGCATCGACGCTGAAACACTTCGCGGTTTATAGCGTGCCGAAAGGCGGCCGGGATGGTTCAGACCGTACCGATCCGCATGTGGCCCCGCGAGAACTATATGAGCTTTACCTCTACCCTTTCCGCCGGGTGATACAGGAGGCTCATGCTATGGGCGTGATGAGCAGCTATAATGACTGGAACGGCGAGCCCATTACCGGCAGCTACTTTTTCCTGACGGAACTGCTGCGCCAGAAATTCGGATTTACCGGCTATGTGGTTTCAGACAGCGAAGCTGTGGAATATTTATACAGTAAGCACCATGTGGCCGACTCAAAAGAAGATGCGGTGCGCGAGGCGATAGAAGCCGGGCTGAACGTACGTACCAATTTTACCATGCCGCAAACCTACATTATGCCGATGCGCGAATTGGTGAAAGAAGGCAACGTTTCGATGAAGTTGCTGGACAGCCGGGTAGCGGATGTCTTAAGAGTAAAATTTGAGCTGGGTTTGTTTGATCACCCTTACGTGGAGAATACCAAAGCCGCTGATAAGATCGTGCATAACGCACAGGCCTCGGCTGTCGGTTTGCGGATGAACCGTGAGAGCATGGTGCTGCTGAAAAACGAAAGCAACCTGCTGCCGCTTGATAAAGGCAAATACAAAAATATATTGGTAACCGGCCCGCTGGCTGCGGCTACAAGCTATGCCATAAGCCGTTACGGACCATCACACAATCCGGTGACCAGTGTGCTGGAAGGTATAACTAACTATGTCGGCGGAAACGCCAAAGTAAGCTTCGCCAGGGGCTGCGACGTGATCGACGCGGACTGGCCGGAAAGCGAGATCATCGAAACACCGCTGACAGCACAGGAACAGGCCAGCATTGATTCCGCGGTGAACCTGGCTAAACAGTCAGACGTCGTTATCGCAGTTGTGGGCGAAAGCGAGAACCAGGTGGGCGAAAGTCTTTCACGGAGCGGACTGAACCTACCGGGCCGGCAACTGAAACTGATCCAGGCGTTGCAGGCTACGGGCAAGCCTGTAGTGATGGTAATGATCAACGGGCAGCCGCTGACCATCAATTGGGAAAACAAATATGTGCCTGCGATATTGGAAGCCTGGTTCCCGGGTCCTGAGAGCGGAAAGGTAATTGCTGAAACATTGTTCGGCGATTACAATCCGGGCGGCAAGCTGTCTATTACTTTTCCAAAAACTGTCGGGCAGATCGAATTCAACTTTCCATTCAAACCCGGTTCACAGGCCGACCAGGGCGGCAAGAACGGCTGGGGCCATACTTATGTGAACGGGCCGCTATATCCGTTCGGTTATGGCCTGAGTTATACCACATTCGATCACAGCAACCTGCGGGTTACCCCGCAGCAGGAGCACCAGCAAGGCGATATTCATGTTTCCGTTGATGTAACCAACACCGGGCAGCGCAAAGGCGACGATGTGGTTGAACTGTATCTGAAGCAAGAATATAGTGACGTGACCGTCTATGAATATGATCTGCGCGGTTTTGAACGGGTAAGCCTAAATCCCGGCGAAAAGAAAACGGTGGAATTCACACTGCACCCCGACGACCTGGCTATCCTGGACAAGAACATGAACTGGACCGTTGAACCGGGCAAGTTCCAGGTAATGATCGGGGCGTCGTCGGACGATATTAAGTTGAAGCAGGAGTTTGAGGTGATGAAATAGTCCGGAAGACCGGAAGTCGGAAAGTCCGAAAGAAGAGTTTTTGTAAATTACATTTTAATTGGCCTTGTTACATGAAATTAATTCGGCATTGCATTCTGTTGTTGTTATTTGTTTTCGCCCAAAGCTGCAAAGAACACGATGAAGTTGTAATGCCCTTTCGAAATATGCTATATGGAGGTGAGAGGTTATTTCCCGTTTCATTGAACAACGCTGATTTTACATTTCGGGCTTATGTCAATTTTTCAACTTCCGTAGATAGAATAATTACTGTTTCCTATAACAAAGCGAACGACTATGAGAATGAAAGTTATGATGGCAGTCTACTTGAAATCCATAGCCACATCTCTCCAAAAAAAGGGATTAATGACCGAAAAACTTTTAAAGAAATAAACGTCATCCCCAATAGCGGATTTAAAGAATTCGTTAAGAAAGTCGACTCATTGAACCTGATGGAAACAAAAAGCCAGGACCTCAACAACTTTCCTCTTGCTTTGCATCAACCTTTTTCACTTTATGTAATCGAAATCAAATCTCATGGCAAGGTAAACCAGTTTCGGTTTAATACTTATTTCCCTTACAAGACCAAAGTTGAAGACCAGTATGAGAAAGTCCAACAATTGATTATGGACGAATTCAATATCAAACTTTACCTAAAGAATAAGGATAGAAGCAAATCTTAACTGTCCTACTCCCCCGCATACGGATCTTTGATCTTCCGATTTGTGTAAGTAATATCTGAAAAAGTAACCTTGTTATTCTTACCCGTCGGCGATTGCGCCATAAAGCCCAGGTGCAGCGGGCCTTTGGCATTGAATTGCAGGTGCCTGATCAAAAACCAGTGCTTACCATCCGATCCGTAATAAAGCGTGATCACATTATCTGCCTTGCATATCTTGTAATAGACTTTGTCGCCGGTAATGGCCGCGGAGTTGCAGTCATCCGATATATTGTTGGTCACCACGCTCACGACGCGATGCTGACCGGTATAATCCTTTTCGAAACAGAACTTGATCCAGTGCAGGTTATCGGCTTTCAGGACGATGGCACCGCCGTCCCATTTGTAAACAAAACCATGCTGTATGCAGGCTGTCAGGATGAAATTGTTGTCAGGTGTGAAAAACAGTTTGGGCGCGTTGTCGGTATTATACGTAACGTTCGGGTCGCGGAACATATCGGTCTTTTCGCCGGCCTCGATATGAATGGTATTTGCATCGATGGAATAGCTTAAAGGCTTGTTTTCCCACGAAAGCGGGAATGGGATCTTTGAGAATTTTAAAGGCTTTTGCGCACTTGCGGCAAAACAACCCATCAGCATGATTGCCAATGCGATACGAAACTTCTTCATAAAGTAAATTTTAAAGGCTTTTAATATAAATGTAAACCTTTTTGGCCAGTTTTATTGTTACACAATCATTTAACAGAAGAATACATGAAGAACATAGGCATAGTGGGCTCCGGCGAAGTGGGGCAAACCCTCGCGGAAGGCTTTCTTAAATACGGTTATAAAGTATGTTTGGGTACCGGTCACCCTGACAAGCTGAACGAATGGAAATCACAGCAGGGAGAAAACCTATCGGTCGGCTCGTTCGCTGATGCGGCTGAATTTGGCGACATTCTCGTGCTGGCCGTTAAGGGCGACGCCGCAATGCAAGTACTTGATACCGCAGATTCGGCAGACATCGAAGGCAAAACTATAATCGACGCGACCAATCCTATCGAGCCTGCCCCTCCGGAAAATGGTGTACTCAGGTTTTTCACGTCGATCAATCAATCTTTAATGGAAGCGCTACAAAAGGCCCATCCAAACGCCCGGTTTGTAAAGGCTTTTAACAGCGTCGGCGCAAGTTTAATGATCAACCCGGATTTTGGTAGTGTCAAGCCGAGCATGTTCATTTGCGGCAACAGCGCCGATGCAAAAAAAGAAGTTACGGACATCAATACGCTTTTTGGCTACGAAACAGAGGACATGGGCGGCGTAGAGGCAGCCCGTGCCATCGAGCCATTGTGCCTGCTTTGGTGCATCCCCGGCTTTTTAAGGAACGAATGGGAAGGGCATGCCTTTAAGCTATTAAGAAAATATTAATATCGAACACCGAATATTGAATGACGAATAATGAAGTGCTTCGGCGTTCGTTATTCAATATTTCTCAAATGCTTCGCCTTCCACTTAGAAATCTCCTCTTTAAGGGTTCTAACAGAATGAAATGGCCCGTTCTCGGCTTCACGAATCATTCGTTCAAATTCTCTTTGACTCAAAATCGGACCGGATACGGTATAATTTGTCTTCGATGACTTGATCCTGGCCATAGCCAAAAATACTGATTCAACTAAATCTCTTCAAAAAACTTATTTCACTTGCACTTTATTCCATATTTATTACTTTTATAAATAATTTAAGAAGTTTGGCGACATATCTTTACCGTGTTCCTGACCTGACCAGTTAAATGGATAATAAACCTAAAAGCGTAATCAAAGGCTCCCAGCTTAAGAATATGATCATCAAGCGGCTTTACTTCGACAAGGCGCTGTCGTGTGCTGAGCTAAGCGAGCTTTTTGACAAGAGCATCCCTTCTATCGCAAAGGCAATCAATGAGTTAATGGCGGAAGGCTTTGTGGTCGAACAAGGCTATGCTCCGTCCAGCGGCGGCAGGCGGCCGTTGTTGTACTCGGTAAAACCGGATGCAAAATACATACTCGCCGTGGCGATGGACCAGCTCACCACGCGCATTCAACTGCTCGATCTTTTTAATCATCCGGTCGCAGAAGCCGTGCAGATCGACTTAAAACTGCTTAACAACCCCGGCGCGCTGGATATACTGACCGACGAAATCAAGAAATACCTGGCTAAAGCGCCGGTACCGAGAAGCAAAATTGCCGGGGTAGGGATTGGCATGCCCGGCTTCGTCAATGTGAACGAAGGCATTAATTATACTTACCTGGATGCCGGGGGAAGCCTCACCAAATACCTTACCCAAAAAACCGGCCTGCCAACTTATATCGACAATGATTCGAGTTTGATCGCGTTGGCTGAACAGAAATTCGGTATCGCCAAAGCGCAGAAAGACGTTATGGTGATCAACCTTGGCTGGGGTATTGGTTTAGGGATGATCGTCAATGGCGAGATATTCCACGGGCATAGCGGCTTTGCCGGCGAATTGAGCCATATCCCCCTGTCTGAGGACGGCGCTTTATGCGTTTGCGGGAAACGCGGCTGTCTCGAGGCTGAAGCTTCCATGCTGGTAGTAGCTGAAAAAGCCATTGAGGGCATTAAAAACGGCAGGGTGACAACCTTAACAACCACCGACAATAATCCCACTAAAATATTCGGCGATGCTTTGCTCGAAGCTGCCGACAACGGCGACCAGTTCGCCATCGAACTGCTTTCGGATGCCGGTTACAAGATCGGCAAGGCGCTGGCCATCCTGATTCATATCATGAACCCTAAAACTATCGTGCTGAGTGGTCGTGGCGCGCGCGTAGGCAGGATATTGTTAGCCCCTATTCAGCAGGCCTTGCATAAATATTGTATTCCGCGTCTGGCATCGGGGACGGAATTACTGATCTCCGAATTGGGCTTTGATGCCGAACTCATCGGTGCCGCAGTGCTGATGATGGAGAATTTTGATAAAGAGGTGAAGAATTCCGTAATCGCAGCTTAGAACAAATCTTATATGAAAAGATATAAAACAATTCTAGTCTTTGTTCTTATCGCCTTTCCGATAAATCTGGTAATGACCAAAATTCTTTTTGGCAGCTTAAATTCAAATATTATAACAGGCAATCTGGTTTCATGTATTATCACCGGTATAATGGTCAGCTGGGTTTTAAACCAGGTAAAGAAAAAACAAGCGCAAAAGGAAGGCTCATAATAATTCCTTCAATTCTCCAAAGCTATCTATCGTCGCGATCATTCCCTCCTCCACTTCACCAAAACCGTACGAAGCATAAATGAAAGGCACTTCCGCTTTGGTAGCTGAGTCACGGTCACCTGTAGTGTCGCCGACATATACGGGCGCTTTCAGTTCGTGATCATTCACAATGTCTTTAATATTTTCAGCCTTGGGCTGCCCTTTAGTGCCATAACATTGATGACCTATAAAATAATCAGCCACGGGGCAATGGCTTAGAAAAGTTTCGATATAACCGTTCTGACAATTGCTTACGATATACAGCTTGTACTTTGATGCCAGGTATTTGATGGTTTCTTCCAGACCGGGATACAGATCACCACCCAGTTCATCAAGCATATCGATCTCGCTTTTGGCGCAAATGGCCTTGAAATGGTCGCGTTTGGCAACCTCCATATCCGGCAGCAGCATTTCAAATATCGCGTCGTAAGCCATACCCGTAACCGCACGCACACTTTCAACCGTTACAGGGACATCTACATAGTCAACCTGCTGACGCGCCTTTTCCCAGGCTAACGCAACGTTGCCCGTCGAATCCCACAAGGTGCCGTCGAGATCGAAAATAATACTGTCGAATTTATCTTGCAGCGAAATGCCGTTTGTTTGCATGGGCGCAAAAATAGCAGAATTCGCCTTATCTTTAAGGCTCCAAATTTCCGATCATGAAAACGATAAAATATCTCATCGCCGCGGCCGTCTGTGTTGCGGTGAATTACGCACAAGCTAAACCAGCCGATGTAAAAACTGCGGTCAATGCGGTATTTAAGGCCTATCTCGAAATCAAAAACGCCCTCGCCGCCGATAACAGCAAAGCAGCCAACGACGCCGCTAAAAACTTTACTGCGGCGCTAAAAAATGTGTCCGCCGATCAGATGGACGGCAAACAAAAAGAAGCATGGCAGAAATACGCCGAGAAACTGCGTTACGATGGCGACCATATCAGCGAATCATCCGAGATTGCGCACCAGCGCGAGCATTTCGGCAGCCTGTCGGCCAATATGTACGCTGTTTTAAAAGCTTTTAAGAATAATGACGTGACGCTTTACCAGCAATATTGCCCTATGGCAAAGAAGACCTGGCTGAGTGAATCGTCAGCCATCAAAAACCCTTATTTAGGCAAGGAAATGCCCGAATGCGGAGTGACCAGGGAAGCGTTCAAAGCATCCAAATAAGAAAGGCCCCGCTCCCGATAGGTATCGGGATAGGGCCTTCTCATTATCAATTCATATTATTTGCAGCAATCGCCATTGCATGGCATTGCCTGGCAATTGGCCTTGTCCGGGCACGAAGCCGGATTCGGGCAATCGACAACCTTACCATCTTTCAGGCACTTGCCCTGCGTGCAGGTACATTCCTGCTTCGCTTTTTGGGGCGCGGTTTTATCGGTTTTGCCTGTTGCAAATACTGTTGCGCCGGCCAGTGCAATAGCCAGGACGCTCATGATTATCTTTTTCATTTTAAATGAATTTTAAAGTTTAAAAATTTAATTATTTGAACTGCCAACAGATCAGGAACACCGGTTTTTGCAACTGTTCATATCAGAACAGGTTGCTTTATCCTTGCAAGTGTTGGTCTTGATGTTCTTGCGGCATTGCCCTGCACATTCCTTTTTGGTTGTGTCGGTTTTGGCAATGGGACCATTGGCATATACGGTAGCGCAGGCCATTACAATAGCCAATGCGCTTAAGCTAAGCTTTTTCATTGTTTTGATTATTAAAAATTATCCGATTTTTAGAGTGATCCGGGTTGATCAGGATAATTTCGGCGGGTGCCAGCAATCGGATAAATAATCGGAAACTATGGAGTCGTTTACTGCTGGTATCAGCTTTTGGGCCGATTCTATTGCTTTATTTTCAAACCGGTGAACCGGCAAATTGTAAACCAAAGAAACGCCGCACGGAACAAAGGGATTGCAAAAATCGCGGTTGCAGGTAGTGGAATTTTGCTGCTTCTGGCCCTGGTGCTTCATCTTCTCTTTGCAGCACATTTCCTGCGGGTGACAGCTATTCGGCTTGTTGGATAAGTTAAGCCTCATATTGACGAACGGCTGTACCATCAGCACACCGAAATAAAACACCAATATGTGCGCAACAATTTTCACAATTCAAATATATCGATATCTATTGTGACTAAAAATGACAATTGTCATCTTCAGTTCATTAAATGATAGCTTCCTTTTTCCCTGAAGCCAGGCTCCGATAGATCGCATCAACCACTTTCATATCCTTCAGCCCTTCTTCGCCCGGCACGCGTGATTGCTTATTTTGTCGCACGCAATTGGCGAAATCGTCCATTTGCGCCGCCTGCTGAATAATGTTTGGAATATTCATCGGCCCAGCCGAGGTATAACCATCCAGTTCGCCATAACCAAAGGCCGGTTCCAGGCCGAATTTACCGCGCTCAGCCTGCACGTGCAGGTAGCTCCAGTCGTGGTTATAGCTTGATTTACCCGTTGCCGTAAACCCTCCCGGGAATTCCAGTTCCCAAAAGACAGTTTCATCGACTTCTTTGAAAAAATCGGGCCTTGTCTTTTCCTGGGTTGCTTTGACAGCGATCGGCTCTTTACCCAGCGTATAGCGTGTTCCCTGGATAGAATAGATGCCCATATCCATCAGCCCGCCTCCGCCGGCCATGGCCTTTTTCAGTCTCCAGGCATTGGGATCGCCGCGATAGGTGAAACCATTGCCGGTGTCGATCGATGTTACCTTACCGTAGATCTGTTTCTGCCCCAAACGCATGATCTCCATATTATGCGGCTCGAAATGCAACCTGTAACCAATGGACAATAACCTGTTTGCCTTTTTACAAGCCGCTATCATATCCTCACAATCTTTGGCGTTCAATGCCATCGGCTTTTCGCAGATCACGTGCTTGCCCGCCTGCGCCGCGCGGATGGTATATTCTTTATGCATCGATACCGGCAGCACCACATAGATAATGTCAATATCCGGGTTATTTTTGATCTGGTCGTATGTCTCGTAGTTATAGACATTCTTATCCGGGATATTGTACCGCTTTTTCCAGACTTCCGCTTTTGCGGGGTGGCCCGTTACAATGCCGGCCAGGTAGCAATTTTGGGTATGCTGCAGCGCCGGCCCTAACTGATCTGTGCTATACATACCTAAGCCGACCAAAGCAATGCCTAATTTCTTATCAGCTTTTGGTGCGAAGGCAGAGAGCGTATCGCCCAGGGCAAGCGCACCAGCGCCTATTGAAGCAGTTCTCAAAAAATCGCGGCGGGAAAATGCATGTGTTTTCATGGCGGAAGGATTTATGTAAAGTTAGGGAAAAACCGCTAATAGATTAACCAGCCGGATATTGATTATATGACAATAGAAATTTTGTTAAAAAAATTGACAATAAAATTTTTGTCGTTCCGCCAAGCTAATTGATATATTTACTTCACATAAACCTAGGTACCCTATGCCACAAACCGTTGAGAAACTTATCACTCCGAATGATAAAACCATTGAGACTGTATTCAACACATCAAGTTCATATTATATCGATATATACCAGCGAGAATACACATGGACAAATAATCAAGTTCAAACCTTGTTAAATGATCTACAGGTTCGATTTGATATTGGCACAACTAAGGTAACCGAGCCCACATTGATTAGGGAAGATGTTTTAGGAAACTTTGCTC
>JAFDZL010000441.1 GCA_018266935.1 Bacteroidota bacterium
TGTCCAGCTGGGTATAAGCGATCATATCAAAATCGCCCCACTCGGTCGGCATTTTCACGGCTATTTCACGATGAATGAGCGTTTCAGCAGTCAGGCGGTATTCGATCAGATCCTTTATGGAAATGATCTTCAAACCAAATTCCTTAGCCATTTTCACCAGGTCGGTCAAGCGGGCCATTTCACCGTCTTCCTTTACGATCTCGCAGATAACGCCCGCCGGCTCGAAACCCGCCAGTACTGCCAGGTCGATAGCCGCTTCGGTATGACCGGCCCTGCGTAAAACGCCTCCGTCTTTGGCTATCAACGGGAATATATGTCCCGGCCGGCCAAGATCGGCAGGCAGGGTTGATGGATTGATCAGGGATAATACCGTCCGCGAACGGTCGGAAGCGGAAATGCCCGTGGTGCATCCTTCGAGCAGATCGACCGAGACAGTAAAATTGGTCTCGTGCGACGTAGTATTCTGGCTCACCATGGGCTCAAGCTCAAGCTCTTTGGCCCGTTGCGGAGTTATCGGCGCGCAAACCAGGCCGCGGCCATGGCGTATCATAAAGTTGATGGTCTCTGGAGTGGCGTTGTGTGCCGCGGTTACGAAATCGCCTTCATTTTCGCGGTCTTCGTCATCCACGACAATGATCGTCTTTCCCGCTTTAATTGCATCTATTGCCTCCTGTACGGTATTTAGCATATTTAGTCCCTATTATACTTTACAAATGTAACCCATCGCTATGCGATTACGGTCGGGTATTTGTAAAAGTTGCTTGTTTGCAGCCTTTCAGCGTCGTCAGGCGTTCTTCCTCCGCAGCAGTCTGTTAAAAAATCGTTTATAGGCCTCCATATCGAATAGGGCCGAGTCGTTTGCGGCTTTGTAAGACAGGAAGATGCCGATGGGCGTCAACACCAGGATGGCGATCCACATACCAACGAAGGGCGACGCATCGCCATCTTTCACCGATTTTTCACCAATGGTAGAGATGATATAATACACCAGGAAGAATATCACGGAAACCACGACCGGCATGCCCAAACCGCCCTTGCGTATGATAGCGCCTAAAGGCGCTCCAATCAGGAATAACGCCACGCAGGCGGCAGATAACGTGAACTTTTTCTGGTATTCAACCGCGTAGCGGCGCACGCTTTTGTCAGCTTCGGTATAGAAAGTCGCCTGGTTCTTCACCATAGACTGCACCGAGCGGACCTCGTTGGCCGCGTTCATAACAGCCGAGAGCCGCTGGCTGGTATTTAATCCGGCCAGTGCGGGATCGCCTACTTTCACAGGAACGATGTGTGGTACCGCCCTGCTCTTCAGCGGAATAGTGAAATACTTGATATAGCTTGTCGTAGTCCTGTAATTGGTGCTCATATTATTTTGAGCCGCGCGCCGCGTCGAGTCGCTGAAGTAGGTCAATTGTTTCAGATCCATCATCTGTGCCGAGCTGAATAGGTTAATATCGGTTCGGTGAAGATGGAAAACACTCAGATCAAACTTCTGTTCCGTTTCTTTGAACCGGAAACGGGTTAACCGCTGGCGGTCCTCCAGGTTCTTGTCGCCCGGTGTTTCGTCATACTTTATCCCGTCTTTCAATTGCAGCACCAGGTAATGATCGTCCGGCGTACGGTACATAAAACCCTCTTTGGCTATCAGCACATTCAGGTTATTATCCGCCTGGTTGTGCGTATAGATCATGATACCGTGGAGCGTACGCCCGTCGGGGTCCTTCCTCTGCACGCGTATCGTATAATTGTTAAAGCTGTTACTGAAAACGCCTTCAGGAAAAAGGCTGGCCGATTTTTGCTGGCGCACATCGTACAGCAATGAAAAGTATTTCTTATTTGCGACAGGCAGCATGTTATCCGAAAAAAATGAACGCTGCGATACTCAAAATAGCCACGACAATGATCATGGGGTACATAGCGCGGCGCAGGGATATACCGGCAGCTTTGATTGCCACCAGTTCATAATTTTCGCCCAGGCTGCCATAGGTCATGATGGAAGAAAGCAATACAGACAACGGCAGTGCCATTTGCACATTTGTGGCAGAGTTATACAACATCAGTTGCACGATGGTCCACCAGCCAAATCCTTTTCCAATGATGTCGTCGATATATTTGAACAGGAACAGCATGATCAGCACGAACATGACGATCATGAACGTGGCAATGAACGGCCGTATGAAGGACTTCAGTAATAGAAGATGAATTTTCTTCACGATACAAAATTAGGGAAAAAGTAGAATTCCCTCATGCACCCAGCACACTTATCAGGTATTCAACCTGGTTGTCCCATATCAGCTTGCGTTCGCTGATGGCATCTTCGACAGCAAAATCGGTGATACTGAGGGCGACGTCGTTGGTCAGCTCGTCCTGCATTATTTCCATTTCAAAATAACATTGCGGTTCGTCGTCGAGCCATTTGAAACGCACCATTTTGTTCTCTTTGGAAGCCAGCAGTTTAGCCTTTTGCTGCTCACCGTCCCAGGTAAAGGTGTAAACCTGTTCACGGACGCTTACATCGTCGGCAAACCATTGGGTGAGCCCGTTAGGTTCGCTCAGAAAACCATATAATATCCGGGGGGACGATTTTATTTCGTATTCAATATTGAACTTCTTTTTCTCAGACATAAGGGATATGATACGGCTTACTCCGGTCGTCAATCTTCACATTTTTTCTAAAGGAAATGATTTTCTGCTATATTTGCAAACTCTTTTTGCGAGCGGGAAGTGTTATTTGAAGTGAATTTTGTACGTTGATTTACAGAATGATGTTTAGATAGAATTAAAGCGGTTTTTGCAGCAAAATATTGTGCAGAGCGCTTCCCGGAAAGAGAGAAAATATTTGGCGGGGTAGCTCAGATGGTTAGAGCGTAGGATTCATAACCCTAAGGTCGGCAGTTCGATCCTGCTCCCCGCTACCACAGTGTCAGGCAGTTACGAGAAATCATGACTGCCTTTTTTTGTTAAAACAATGTTTAAACAAGGCATTTGGTGGCAACTGGCTACCAGCCTTTAATTGCGCCATGCAATGACTTCCTTTAAAAGTACAAAATCATGTTTAGAACTGCAGAATATTAGTATAATTATTAAAACTCCCTCACTTGCAAATTTAAAGCATAGCCCCAACTGCTGTCGAAACCATTCCAAAAAACGTAAAAAAGCTTCAATTTTGCATGGTATGTAAGAGGTCATCGGTTCGACTCCGATATTCTCCACTTAAAATCGCCTCAATCACAGGTGATTTTTTTATTTATAAGCTATTTCGTGCATATCATTTACTCCGGCGCACTTGATCGTTACTACATTGGGCATACTGAAGATGTGACCGTCCGGCTAATTTAGTAGGCAGTTGCCAGTTTGCGGTGAGCAGTCAAGAATAGGCCCCCTATATTGCAAACTGCCAACTATTAACTGCAAACTGACGAAAAGGTGGATCATCGCAGCCCTGATCGGTTCGTGCATGTTCCGAACAGTGAGACTTTGGTTTGGAACTGATCTCTTATCTCGCAGTTCCTGGCGATTACCATTCACTGATGACTGTCATAGCCGTCAAAAGAAACTTTTTAATCATGTGGCGGGATGGCGTGGCCCCGGTGACAGGTGCCGCAATTTACCACCGGCGTTTTCGATGTCAGGTCGGTCATCTTCCCCAGGATTTGGCTGTTGATCGTACTCCGCATCTCATACATTTGCCTGGCGACCTTTTTTGTCCGAAGTTCATCAGATGACCAGCTGGTTTTTGCATGACAATAATTGCAACCCACACCGAGCGCTTCGGCCCAGTAACCCATTACGCCCATCAAGTGCCTGACGCGCAACCGCTGGCTGCCCGTGAAGGTTTGTAAATTTGAAAAAACCGAATCCGCCGGCGAGTTTTCCTTCCCTTTCAATGCGTGCATAATAGAGTCCACGGCCTTCTGTCTTTCCTGCTCCAGCGAATCGACCATTGAGCGGGCAGTGCGGCCGCCCCCTGATACCTCCGCAAAGGAAAGCAGCAAGAACCCTGTCAATATACTTAATATAACAACTCCGGCTTTTTTCATATCGGGCTTGTTTAGATTGTGATAATTAAATTTACCCGTTCCGGCAGCGCGCCGCATCACCCTAAAGGGTATATTTTTTTATTTTTCCGCAGTGCCGGCAATTCAGCGGAATGTGCGCCTCATCGCAACCTATTGCGCGACTTCAGGTCTTTTAACTCAAAAAATCAGCGCAAACACGTAATCGATAAATCTCCCTTTCAGGGGGATTTATAAAGCTGATGATTGAAGTATTTTTATCACTACACAAGCTTAATTTATTTTGCGGGCCTGTTTATGGTCAGCTTGTCAAATTAGGCCTGGAGCTATTTAATCAATCCCTGATCATGAAACACAACTTTCGCGGCATACTAATTCCGCTTCTCATTTCGCTAATGGGTTTAACTGGAAACCTTACGGCACAGACGCGGTTCCTCACCAGCCGCAACGCTTACCTGGGGCAAACGCCGCCTACAGATACACCCAAGAAATTTGCGCCGGGGCTGCTTGCCGGGAAAGGAGAGTTTTCGGCAAACCGGACGGCCATCTCCAATGACGGAACGGAAATTTATTATTGCACGAACACGACCTGGAAGAATATAAAAGATCTGAAAGTGAAGTATTTTAGATACGACGGCAAAAAATGGACAGGGCCAACAATATTAAATAATGAGCTGGGAGAAACCTCTTTGTCACCCGACAATAACACGCTTTACTTCTGCAGCGATAAGGCAGCAAATATAGTGTATCAATCCAAACGGACCCCGACAGGCTGGAGCGCGCCAACGGAATATACCGAGAGGAATTATGTGATCTATGATTTTATGCCAACTGCAAGCGGGCGAAAATATTTGGCCAGCAATGGCACCTGGGGAACGCCTAACGACATCAATGCGTGGAGGTTCAGTGTTATGCCTGCGGCAGAGCAGGATACAACTATTCAGAGCCTTGGGTATCCGCTGAACTCATCTGGTTTTAACGGAGACTTTTTTGTAGCGATGGATGAGTCGTATATGATCATCAGTACAAACGAGACTCCAAATTTTGAATGTGAGCTTTATATTAGTTTCCATAAAAAGGATAATACCTGGACCACTCCCAAAAGCCTGGGGTCGCTGATCAATGATGGACTGGCTCACCGTTATGGGCAGTATGTGTCGCCCGACGGGAAATACTTGTTTTACACCCGTGCGACAAGTGAAGCCGACTGTGCCATTTATTGGGTAAGGTTTGATGACCTGCTCAGGAAGCTGATACCGGCAGATTTATAGTATGTCAGCAGATTGCTTGCAATTTACATGATATGCCCGGCAGCAGATTATCCATGAGATAAATATTTGTAGGCGATCTCAATGTGAATAATTGAACGGCGACGCGTCTGCAAAAACTTTTGACTACGCCACTGGAGAAATTAATAGTGCCAAATAGCATCACACAGGTTTTGAATATGAAAAAAATATTTTTGCTGCTTTGCATGAGCTGTTGTTTTACCGCGATGGCTCAAACGAATAGTTCCGGGCCATTTGACTACCGCCCCTATTTTTCAGCAGTCATTGTAAGTAATATTGATACGTCCGCAAAGTGGTACGAAGCACTCCTGGGCCTGACTGTCAAAAATACCATCAACGACCCGGGGAACGGATATAAAGTTGTTACGCTCGAATCGCGGGTTTTTTTAATGGAATTATTGCAGCTCGACGGCTCCATAGCAAAAAAACGATTTTAGAAGGTAAATCGGACGGTATAAAAATCCAGGGGCATTTTAAGGTGGGTTTTAAGGTTGATGATATGGACGCGTACTTAAAGCGGCTGAACGAGTTGAAGATAACTGTGCCGCAGATCTGGACAGATGCGACAACCGGAAAACGAAACTTTCTCATTACCGATCCGGATGGTAACCTGATCCAGTTTTACGAGTAAGTTCAGTTTATTTACTTCAACCCGTATTCAGCAACGCGCATGATAAAATTCAGGTCGCGGTCGTTCTCACCGGTCCATATCTGCACAAAGCCCGAGCCGGGTGAGGGGTTAAATTTCTTCACCCAGGCCGAGGCAAGGCCGTTCTCGTCGCTGCCCAGCACCACATCGGCCTGTTTAGGGTCGATGCTTAGCGGTGCCGCCCAAAAGGATTTGATCCCCCATTCAGTTCCGGCCTTTGTAGCAAAAGCCGGTTGGTTGCCTTTGTACGACCGCAGATCGTTCGGCCCGTATTTAATTCCGATCACACTGTCCGCAAATAGAAAATTACGAATCACGACTGCCTTATCGGCAGCATCATATTTCAATATCAACGGGTCGGCTCCCAACACTACAATTTTACCGCCATGATCCAGGTATTCGCGAAAAACTGAATTCCTCCCACCTTTGGTTAACTCTTCAGGAATATAATTAGTTGCAAATACGATCACAGAATTTGCGGCCGAGTCAGTCTTCCCGATTCTTTCGGCCAGTTTTTCCTTGTTCAGTATGGCGTAACCGTTTTCGTGCAGATATTTTCTTATCCTGATATCATTGCCCGGGCTACCGGATGGCACACTTTCATCCCAAAACACATACTTGGGTGCACTTACAGGTGAAACACGAAAGGGCCCGGGCTTAAGGGCGTAAAGGAACCCGTCATCAGATCCTATATAAAGCATCTGCCCGTTAATGACCGGCGACCCGAAGATATTTCCCCCTGTCTGATAGCCTGAAAGCTTTCTGCCGGTCGCCAGGTCGAGGCAATACAGCATGCCTTCGTGGCTGCCAACATATACTTTGTCCATGTCTATAATAGGCGATGACCACACCACATTGACCGTATGGAACTTCCATAACTGCTTACCTGTCTTTAGGTTGATTGCCTGCACGAAGTGCCCGTCAGATGTACCTGTCACCATGATATTACCCTTCACTGTCATTGCCGAGATGATCCACGATACTTCATGATCTATCCGCCACACTTGCTTGCCGGTGCTCTTATCCAGACAATATCCGAAACCGTCGCGGCCGCCAAACAGTACCTTGTCGCCGGCAACTATCGGCGCTGCGATCACTGCCCTTCTGTCGAAACCGAACTTTTCATTTTGCAGCGAACGGCCCTCCATCTCAAAGCGCCATTGCTGCCTGCCGCTATGCAGGTTGATCGCAAAAAAATCGCCTTCACTATCTCCAACGTAAACTGTGTTGCCGTCGATCGCGGGGCTGCTGCGCACAATGCCGTTAGTTTTGAACCTCCATGTGATCGTACCGGTGCGTTCGTCCACATTATATACATTACCGTCTTTACTGCCGATCAGTATATGCCCTTTGGAAATGGCGGGAGATGAATACGTATAGTCGAAGGCCCAGTCGTAGCTTTTGGCTTTGCCAAGATTGGTTTTCCAATTGAGGCTGCCGGTTAGTGCATTAAGGGAGAAAAGCGTTTGCCTGTTGTCGCTGAAGAAAACATTGCCGTTATCCACCGCAGCCGACGAATTTATTGCGCCGGCCGGCCTGAAGGTCCATTTGATTTTCCCGGAATTTTTTTCCAGGCAGTAGAATATTCCCCGGCTGCTGCCAAAATAAACAGAGTTGCCGGCCACTACAGCCGTAGATCTTACGGGAGCATCAGCATCGAACTTCCAGGCGCAGGCATCGAAGAATCCTTTGACGGCCGAATTGTAGTTGAGGTTGTGTGCCGCGTTGCCCCGGTACATATATTGCGCGCTTGACTGCCCGGACGCGTATAAAACAATAGCAACCGCCGCTGAAAAAACGACTGTATTTTTTCGCCTGATGTTCATGATGTTCTGATGTTTAGCTAATTCAAATCTAAACCACAGAGCAATATTGTATATATCCCATAATGGGTGATATATAATATTTTATAGACGATCCGGGTGTCGGGACTTCGCGTGCAGAACTCTTCTTTGGGATTTCACGATCAGGAAATGCGTCTGAAGACGTTTAAATATCCCGTTTGGGGAGAGTATTTTTCGGTAGCTTATCGGGATATTTAGAGGCCCTTCAATTGAGGTATTCGGATCGAATGATAAATTGCATGAACGCAGACATCCTCTTAAGATTTCCTGCTGTTAAAAAAAGTCTCCTTAAGATATTATTAGCCCTGGCCTTTATTTGCAGGTCCTTTGTTGTATCGGCGCAGCAAACTACCCCCGGGTTTACCGTAACAGTGGTCAACGAGCGATCTCACCCCATTGCAGGGGCCACAGTACAGGCACATCAAGGCGATAAACTGGTAAAAGCATCCGTCACAGATACTACCGGCGTGACCGTTTTTTATAATCTGCCTGCCGGGCGGTATATTTTTTCCGTTTCCGGCAGCGGATATAAACCGCAAACCACAGCAGCATTTGAAATTCCAGGGGCAAACAGTGCCACAACGGTAATAATGCAGCCGTCCACAACCTCGCTGAGCGAGGTGACGATCACGGGCCGCAAAGCGCTTATCGAGCAAAAACAAGGCAAAGTGGTGATCAATGTCGATGCTTCTATAACCAATTCGGGCGCAACGGTGCTCGAGGTGCTGGAGAAATCGCCGGGGGTAACTGTTGATCGTAACGGAACCATTTCCCTGCAGGGTAAAACCGGCGTACTTGTATTAGTTGATGACAAGCCGACTTATCTGTCGGGAGCTGACCTGAACAGCCTGCTGAGCAGCATGAACTCATCACAAGTGGACCAGATAGAGCTTATGCCTATACCGCCGGCGCGCTATGAAGCAAACGGCAATGCAGGCGTTATCAATATAAAGACCAAAAAGAGCAGAGCAAGGGGCTTTAACGGCACTTTATCATTAACGGGCGGACAAGGGCATTATCCCAAGACTGTCGATAATCTTTCGCTCAACTGGCGTACCGGCAAATTCAATACTTTTTTTAACTATAATATCACGGCGCTCAAAACTTATGTCCAACTGACGGCGCTGCGGAAGTATTATGACGATTCGGGGGCGCTGCTTTCAATGCTTGATCAGTCTTCCTTTTTTGGCCGTAACATTTTAAACAATACCATAAAAACCGGTACCGATTATTACCTGACCCCGAAAACCACTTTTGGCATTGTGCTGACCGGTACGCTGACCGGCCGTCTGGGCGATAACGTTGCCACGGCCCACTGGCTGGAACCTGGCGGCGTACTCGATTCAACCATCGCCACTAACAACAGGGATAACAACCAGTTTAAGAATGGCGCTATAAACTTTAACATACGGCAGAATATATCTTCCAACCAGAATATTACCGCCGACTTTGACGCTCTGCGATACAACATTACCGACAAGCAGGATTTTGACAATCAGCTGCTGGCCGCGGGCGGCTATGATGAGGTAACGAAAGCCAATATACCCACCGCCATCAATATCACTTCGTTCAAAGCCGATTATACTCTCGAGGCCGGAAAGGCAGGCACGATCAGGGCCGGTTTCAAAAGCTCACACAGCGCAACCGATAACTCCGCGGACTATGAGAACCTGGAAAGCGGCACTTTTGTCAATGACAGTACGAAGAGCAACCGGTTTATTTACAGCGAGAACATCAACGCTGTTTACGGCGAGTGGGGGGGCAAGCAGGGCAAACTAAGCTACCAGGGAGGCCTCAGGTATGAACACACGGGTTATTATGCTCACCAGTTGGGCAACGCCGTTGATCCCGACACCTCATTTTCGAGAAATTACGGTGGCTTTTTCCCGAGCGGTTATCTGACTTACCAGGCCGACACGGCCAATGGCTTTACGTTAAGCATTGGCAGGCGCATCGACAGGCCCGCGTTTCAGGTACTTAACCCCTTTATCTTCGTCATCAATAAATACACCTACGAAACAGGCAACTCCAATATTTTACCGCAAAACAGCTGGAACCTGTCCCTGAGTCACCAATACAAGGACCTTTTTACCACCACCGTATCCTATAGCGTTATTGACAATTATTTCTCGCAGCTCTTTCTGGCTGATACTACCAAGGGTATTTTGTTTTACTCGCAAGGCAATGTCGGGCATGTATATAATTTTGGATTGACAGAATCCGTTTCGGCGTCACCGTTTAACTGGTGGAATTTTACAGCTGCTGCAACCTTTAATCATAAACATTTCGCCGGATTTAACGGCAACGATTATACCAGCCTGATCAACCAGCTTAACCTTAATACATCGAGCCAGTTCATGTTTGCCAAAATTTACACCGCGGAGCTATCCGGGGCTTATACGACGCACGCACGGAACGACATTCAAGAGCTGCTGTATCCAACCGGCCAGGTGTCGTTGGGTATTTCGAGATCCATTTTTAACAAGAAAGGCACCTTAAGGATCAGCTATCGCGATGTGTTCCATACCAACTGGATGGAAGGGCTTACCCAATTCCCCAATGCGACGGAATACTTTAAAGAGCGGTATGATACAAGGGTCTTTAGTATAGCCTTCCGCTATCGTTTTGGCCAGGCTTATAAGGCCGAAAGGCATACCAGCACCGGGGCCAGCGATGAGGCGGAGCGCGCGGGTTCCGGGAACTAAACCTGCCTCCGGATGTCCCGCAGGCACCGTCAACGCAAAATTTAAATAGGAAAAGGAAGCCCAAAAGAGCTTCCTTTTCAAAATCACCTGTTTGTTAAATAATTCACTGCCGGGCTTTTACCGTCCGCCTGGCGGGCAGTATTGTTTCAAGTACCTGGTGTACAGCGTTTGAAGGAACGTAGTGGTACCTTCGCCTTCGTATATTCCATGCGAGCGGTTCGGATAAAGCATCAGTTGGAACTGCCGGTTATATTTGATCAATTCATTGATCAGCAACTCCGCGTTGACGTAATGCACGTTGTCGTCGCCTGTTCCGTGCATGTACAACAAATTGCCACGCAGGTTTTTTGCGTAAGTTACGGGTGAGCCTTCGATAAACGGAACGCGGCTTGCTGAATCGATAGGCACACCCATGTAGCGTTCCTGGTAAACATTGTCGTATGATAATTGCCAACCCTCAGCCGAAACGGCAATTCCGGTTTGGTACAATTCGGGATATTGGAACATCAGATTAAGCGTTGTCGATCCTCCGCCGCTCCATCCGAATACGGCAATACGTGTCGAATCAACGAACGGCCATTTCAGGATTTCCCTGCAGCCCATGGCCTGGTCGCGGATGTTGATCTTGCCGATGTTCTTATAGATGGCATGAAGCCAGGCGGCGCCCTTAGGCGCAGGCGTTCCCCGCCCTTCTATAGCCATGTAAATATAGCCATCGTCGGCCATGTTGCCGAGGTAAAGAAAGTCTTTTGCCGCGCCATAAATGTCAAGCACCGTTGCGTGTGCCGGTTCGGCATATACAAAAAATACGACGGGATATTTTTTTGTCGAATCAAAATGCGTTGGCTTTACCATGAACCCGTCCATTTCTATATTATCAACCGTCTTTATTTTGAAGAATTCAGGCTTATTAACAGCATTCTTGTTCAGGGCGATATGTGTGCCGCTGACATGCTTATGATCCGGCAGGCTTACAACCTCTTTTTGAAATGGCGTATAGCTGTTAGAGAAGTAATGTATGGCCATTTTACCATTCGCCGTAATCGTGTAATTGTGGGTTCCGGGGAAGCCGTCCGGCGTTATCCTCTCCGGCTTAGAGCTGGACCCGTCTAATTTCACCCGGTACAGGTAGGCCTGGGTGGCATTATCCGGTGATGCCGTGAAATACACAAACCCGGCAGCCGCGTCCATACCGTCAAGGGTTATTATGTCATAGTTCCCTCTTGTGACGAGTGTTTCTTTTCCTTCAGTCGTGATACGGTACAGGTGTCTCCAGCCGTCTTTTTCAGTCACCCAAAGGAATGATTTTCCGTCCTTCAGCCAATCCCACCCCACCGGGTCGCCGCCGTTCCACCGGGCTTTCCCATCGATCCAGGTATCCGATATTTCTTCGCGGATCAGCCTGGCAGATCCATCTGAAGCATTACAGGCAAATATCCGGCTTTCGGTCTGTGCCCGGTTCAACTGTTCGACCATTACGTTATCTGAATTCAATGCCCATTCCATGCGGGGAATATAGTGCTGGACCTTATCGCCGGGCACATTCATCCATGTCGTCTTAGCGGTGCTGATATTTACCACACCTATTCTGCACGAACTGGGGTCTTGTCCGGCGACCGGGTACTCGACCGGGACGGTGTAGGGATAGATCGAATCTGTGGTGTTCAGCATCAGGTAATTCCTGATCTTGCGCGCGTCAACCTGCCAATAGGCGATAGATTTGCTGTCGGGCGACCAGCGGAACCCGTCACGGCAACCAAACTCTTCTTCGTAAACCCAATCGAATGTGCCGTTTATCAGCTTCTTCTCACCATCGGTTGTAAGCTGCGTGACGGCCCCGGTTGCCAAGTCCTCAACGAATAAATTGTGACCCCTTACATAGGCAACTTTGGCGCCATTAGGCGAAAATTTGGCAAACATCAGTGAAGATTCGGGACCGCCGGCGCCGACTTGCCAAAGCTTTTTAGTATGGAAGTCATAAACCCAGTAGTCGCCGATCGTATTAAAACGCCAGACCCTTTTGGTGTTGGTGAATACCAACACTTTACTCAAGTCATCCGAAAAGGAGAAACTTTGGACCGTGAGCGGCCGTTTACCCGCGGGAGTAAGCATTTCCCTATTTAACACTATCGTCTTTTTCGCCGAATCGCGCATATCATACTCTACGATAGCGCTGCCGCCCTGAGCCGGGACGTAGTATTGATATCCATCTTTAGCCCAGGTAAAATTCCCCCCGAATTGGGCATGGCCCTGAAACGGAGAAATGAAAAAAAGAGCAAGTACAAGAGTTGAACAAAGCGTTTTGAAGTATCTTGTCGTGACCATATCGTTTTAAGATTTATTTTTAGGTTACCGGATACGCTACGCAGCCCAGCCGGCCGCTATCCAGTGCGCTAAATTTAGCCACCCCTATCAGAACCGTTATCCCCCAAAAGAGGAGATTTTTATAAAAGAAGTTATTCAGATGATGACGGGGGCATGGGACTCTGTCGCCGCGTCCAGGTTCACCAGGCGAAATCGTATTAACGATAACTAACTTTTATCCATATCATATGAAAGCGTACACTTGAGCCTTTTTTAACTGCCGCCGGTCTTTTTGGCTTTATCGGGTTCTTTGATATCGTCGTTGTTGATGCCACGCTCATTGCGCTTGATATCGCCTTTCAATTTACCGAACCGGTAATTTACCCGGAATGCGAATGAACGTCTGTATGATTGAACAAATGTTGACTGATCAAAAGCAGGTGTGTTGATCGTGGTGCGTAAATCGAAATACTTACTATACGGATCGTTTATCGCGAAACCAAGGGTCATTTTCCGGTTGAAGAGATCTTTGGTGAACAGGTATTGGTTAAAAATGATGTCGTTGGTACGGCCTTGGAGTGTAATAGTGCCGCTGTAATAACCCATATTGAAATTGAATGCAAAACCGCTTTGACCAAATTTATACCGCGCGCTGCCAAAACCACTGCCGGTAAAACCCTCGTTGTGGTACCGGCTCCCGTTGAATGTGCCGCTCAGCCAAATGTTGTTTACCTGTCCGTTCAGATTTAGCGAAAATAGCTTGGTAATATTCAGGTTGGTATTGATATTCAGCCCGAGGGTTTTATTAGCGCCCAGGTTCTCAAAAGTAGTATAGGTCACCGTATCCAATTTATTGTTTATGTTCTGCACCTGCAGACTGGAGACATTCTGTATCGAGTTGGAGGAAAAGGCGTAGCTAAGATCGATATTGACCGAACCTTTTTTAAAATTGCTGTAGGTCAGATCAAACGTGTTATCTAGTTCAGGCTTCAGTCCAGGGTTGCCGGTGCTTATAAATGCCGGATTCGTGCGATCGACAAAAGGGTTCAGTTGAATAATACCCGGCCTTTGAATACGCTGGGTAAACCCCAGGTTGATGCTGCTTGTTGTAAAACTGCGCTGCACGGTTACTGACGGTATCAGGTTGGCATAACTTGGCGCCGTCTTCACCCCTGCTGAAATGAAATCAGCGCTGATACCGGTGTACTCCAAACGCAGGCCGGCTTTGCCGGTCCACTTTTCGAGCTTCAACTGGTACGAGTTATACAGGCTATAAATATCCTGATGATAGCTGAAGTTGTTGGTGAGCGCGTCGTTGATGATATATTGCTGCATAGCAGTGTCGCGGTCGTTGACGTGAAACCCGCTGTAATTATTGCGCAAGATCATTTTAGCGCCGGTCTCAATTTCAAGTTTTTGGCTAAGCGGACCGGCATAGTCGATCTGGACCGTATGGTCCCTGTTCCCGGCAGAATTATATTGCCGGTAGTCCGGGAAAAATACGACGGGATAGTTGAACCTGTCGGTGAACATATTGTCATTAAACTGGCTGTTCGGCGCGTAACTAAATTTGTATGAGAAGGTAAGTAACGTGTTTTTCGATCTTTTAAAACCCAGCTGATAATTGATCGCCGCATCAAAACCCGATAAAGTTGTATTACCCGAATTGAGAAGCGTATAGCTTTGTTTGGAGATGTCAAGGCTATCCGTAATGGAACTCT
>JAFDZL010000442.1 GCA_018266935.1 Bacteroidota bacterium
TACCTTTTCGCTGTTAGCGGTGTTAGCGGTTTTGTTGGTCACCTACTATTATTATAAACAAAAGAAGCTGCTCAGCCAGCGTCTGAATGTACAGAATGAGGCCCTGACTAACCAAAAACTGGTGATACAGGCCCAGACAACCAACCTGGAAACGCTGAGCAGCGTGAAGGACAAGCTGCTGGCCGTTATTGCGCACGACCTGCGCACCCCGTTGGCCAACCTGCGCAATATGGCCGATATGTTCGAAATGGACTACCTGACCAATGAGGAGATCCATAAGCTGATGAAGGATATTAACCCGATGGTAAAAAGCGCAGAGCTGACCCTTTCGAATTTGCTGGAATGGGCCGGTAATCAGATCAAAGGGCAAAGCATCAATATTACGCAGCTGGATATTTTTCTAATGGGCGTTGAAATGGAGCAAACCTTCAACCATGCATTGCTGAAAAAAGGCATTTCGTTTGTGAACGAGGCAAGTCCGGGCAGATCGGTAACTGCCGACGAAAACCATATTAAGGTGGTATTACGCAACCTTATCAGCAACGCCATCAAATTTACGGGCGACAGCGGCACCATTAAGCTGGCTTCGGAATACCAGGACGACACGGTGATCATCAGCGTCGAAGACACCGGCAAGGGCATGACCGACGAGGAGATAGGCAGATTATTTTCAGCTAAAACCCATTTCAGCAGCCGCGGCACCTCGGGCGAGAACGGTTTGGGCATCGGCCTGATGTTGTGTAAAGAACTCATAGAACTGAACGGCGGCGCGCTTTGGGTGACCTCGTCGCCCGGCAAAGGCAGCACTTTTTATTTCAGCCTGCCATTGAACGCCGAGTATGCATAGTTCTTGCTGAAGGCGATCCAGCTAATGCTTTGATTATCTTGGTTTAACCTGGATTTGTGAAAAATAATTCGAAAGGTTTTCAGAATTGTTTGTAATAATAGTGTAAAAATTACATACCTTACCGAAGATTATAGCCACCCCCTGATTAAATGACATTTCTGCAAACAGTGCTCGATCCGCCCGCCTATGGGTGGCGAGACGAAAACGGTGAATTGGTTAAACCTAGTCACAAACAAATTATTCGAGAGTTTTTTTCCCGACTAAATATCTTCAAAAACAAAAAGAATTGGCTCCCTTTTACCAGTTGGATGCTGATCGTCGGCTTATCGCCATTTTTTACGCTGTACTTTATCAAATATCTTTCGGTGACGAGCGTGCTGATAGGTTTTGTTTACGGCATGATCATTATGGGCAGTCACGGCACCATTTGGCATCATCGTTATTGTACCCATGGCGCGTACAAATTCCGGAATGGCTTTTGGCGTTTTTTCACGCAGAACCTTACGCTTCGGATTATACCCGAGGAAATATATGCTATTTCGCACCACGTTCATCACGCCCTTTCGGATACCCCGGGCGATCCCTATAACGCTCAGGCCGGCTTCCTCTACTGCTTCCTGGCCGACGTCAATCATCAGCCGATAGCTAAAAACATGTCGGAAAAAGACTATGTCCGCTGTACCAGCCTGATGAGGCATACCGGGATAAAAGCGAATACCTATGCCGGGTACCAAAAATGGGGATCCATTGCCAGCCCGCTTCGTACCATTATCGCGATAGTACTTAATTGGGCGTTTTGGTTCACGGTTTGGTATCTGGTTGGCGGACCTGCATTAGTTTGCACGCTTTTTGCCTCGGCAGGGGTTTGGGCTGTGGGGGTTCGTACATTCAACTATGAAGGCCACGGAAAAGGGAAGGATAAACGCAGGGACGGCACGGATTATAATCGCGAGGATATGTCGATAAACCAGTTTTGGCCCGGTTTTGTTGCCGGTGAGTGGCACAATAACCATCATTTGTATCCCAAGAGCGCACGGTCGGGATTTAAGCCCTACCAGGTGGATTTTGCCTGGTATTACATTAAGTTCCTGAGCATGATCGGCGCGGTAAGTTCTTACCGGGATTCAAAACAACAGTTTTACCGGGAATATTACCGGCCCGCCCTTAATGAAGCTGTTGCTGTCGAGTCGCTTGAAAACAGTATTGTCGTAATAGACAAGTAGTGTTCTGATCTTGCTTTCTGCTTAAGCGTTTAAAATAAAAAATCCCTCTCGTCTGAGAAGGATTTCGACCGCCGCGCTGTCTTCGGCTTTTAGGTAGTACACTATATATATTGTTTAATTATGGGCTGTTTGCTGCGCCTGTCTAAACACCAGGCTGAATCTTTTGCTGCCGAATGAGTTCGTGTCGGCTTTTACTACTTTGAAATTATAGCTTCCGGAACTGACGTCCAGGCTGTCTTTCATATAGGCATCTTTTATCCAGACATGTAGGTTTTCCGGCATATGCTTTTGGTAATTCAATTCCAGCGAGTAATCGCCGTCGGTCGCTGTATTCACGTTCAATCTTATATACATGGTGGTTTTATAAGGAAGTGTATATATCGCCATGCTCTTGCCGTCTGCTGATACGCTTGCCAGGCTTACTTTACCGAAGCCCGGAAAGTAAAGCGCATCGTCATTCGGGCGATAATTAGTATTTGCGGTATGGTCAAACATGATCAGGGTTTCATCATGGTTCACGCTATCCTTTGCCAGCACTATTTTAAACATTGCATGATCGGCAATGGTGTCCTGCACAACTTTGACTGTTGCGCTTGTTTTTGCGGTGTTGTCTTTAGGACTCATGCCTGCGTCTTTTTTACAGGCCGCCAATGCGAGTGTGGCCAATGCTATCGAAAATAGGGTCTTTTTCACAACTGTTTCTTTTTAGTGTTCTAAGGTTTTCAAGCCCGTTGTTATTGTTCTTCGAAACGGGCAATAAAATATAAGTGAGGTTTGGCCGGTGAGTACCGGTAAGCTTTTCTATCAATTGCACCAGCAGCATGCAATAATAAATTCCACGGTCATGCACCTTCACGTTGTGCCTCGTCCATCTTGCATTATCCCGGGGAATTTTACTATCACACATATTTACTTACTGACTTTACCCTTATTACGCTTATCCTGATGGGGGGTTAATACCTAAAGTAAGGTATCTTTTAAAGTAGGTGAAGCAGGCTGAAATTAATATGTATATATTTAATTATCAGATGATTATGTTATTTGTATAATGTTATTTGAATGGGAGACAAGAAGCATATGTCCTTTGCATGAAGGGACATATTTGTGCTTGACAAAGGCTAAATGCTGTTTACAACTGTTAAATAAA
Source organism: Bacteroidota bacterium (assembly GCA_018266935.1). GTDB lineage: Bacteria > Bacteroidota > Bacteroidia > Sphingobacteriales > Sphingobacteriaceae > Mucilaginibacter. The sequence continues at coordinate 3,218 of JAFDZL010000442.1, forward strand.
CCCCGTCAAAACACCTGCTTAAAAAAGGGTGTTTTAACTCTTTTAAATTTTCGTTTATTAAGGTAACTTAGCAAGTCCCCTAACTGAACCATAATTTCCAGGTATGTTAATAAAGCTCGGCCTCGTCGATGATAGCCGGATGCTTAGGGAATATTTTGTTGATTTCTTTAAGCGCAGTCCCGAATTTGAAGTGTTGTTCTCCGTAGGCGACCTTAAGGAGCTTTATCGCGTCCAAAATTCGCAGCCCGATATTATCCTGCTGGATATCATGCTGCCATCCGGCAACAGTTTAAAATCTATCAGTAAGGTAAAGCAGCTTTTCCCTTACGCCCATATTGTTATTCTTTCGGGCGTCGAAGACCCCGCTGCCTCACATACCGCGCTTATTAATGGGGCAAAAGGTTTTTTGCTAAAGAGCAGCAGTTCTGATTTTATCAAAGACGCGCTGATCAAAGCCTACGAAGGCGGTACGCCGCTTTCCCCGGTGATCGTAAATCACCTGATCGATCTCAAGAACTCCAATACACATTCCCTGGCCGACATCGCGCCCCAACTGACCCGGAGAGAGATCGATCTTTGTAATTTGGTTGTTACAGGCATGTCGAACAAAATGATCGCTTCGAGCATGAACATTGCATTCTTCACCGTCAACGAGCATTTGAAGCACATCTACAAAAAACTGAATATCAATTCCAAAGGCGAGCTTATATCCTATATTATGCGCAACGGCTGATCGTGGGGGGCAGCGATTGGTGAAATCTTAACAATATCTTGCCAAATCCTGCATAACGACGCTGAAATCAAAATTATTTGCTGCTTTTCTAATTCTAATTTATAAATTAGGCAACCCCAATTATAAGTGTCATCCTAACACATTCGCCATGAAACCAAAATTAGGCTCCTGGGTTATCGTTACGCTGTTTTTTGTAACAGCCTTCGCGGCAAGAGCTCAAAACGCGATAGGCATCTTTGACGGTCAGGGCGACATTGGCCCGGTTAAACATACCGGCAGCGGTGTTTATGATAATGCATCACAGCAATACGCCTTAACAGGTTCGGGCACCAACGTCTGGGGCACGCATGACGAGTTCCATTATGTATGGAAGAAGATGAAGGGCGATTTCATCCTGCGCACTAATATCACCTTCCTTGGTAAAGGCGTGGAGGAACATCGTAAGGTAGGCTGGATGGTGCGCTCGTCGCTGGACACTAACGCCATGCATGTGAGTGCCGTGGTGCATGGCAATGGCCTTACCTCGCTGCAGTTTCGCCGGAAAGTAAGCGGCGTGACCGAGGAAAAGAAATTTACGCTCACCGGCGCTGATATAATTCAATTGGAACGGAAAGACGGCCGGTACATCATGTCGGTGGCGCATAAGGGCGAAACCTTCGTTACCGAAAAATTGGATAGCGTTGACATGGGCGACGACGTTTATGTGGGCCTGTTCATTTGCTCGCACAACCCCAATGTGGTTGAAAAGGCTGAGTTCAATAACGTGCGCATTGTCGCCCCGGCCTGGAAGGGCCTGATTCCTTATCGGGATTACTTAGGCAGTGCTATCGAAATACTCGACCTGGAAACGCAAAACAGCCGGATCATTTACCAGATTCCCAAATCGCTGCAGGCGCCAAACTGGACGCAGGACGGCAAATCGCTTATCTATAATCGCGACGGAAAGTTGTACACTTTTGATTTAGCCACCAATACCCCAACCGCTATCAATACCGGCGTGGCCAATAAGAACAATAACGACCATGTGATCTCGTTCGACGGTAAGATGCTGGCCGTGAGCAGCGGCAATGGCGAGCATGGCGTATCCCTCGGTTTTGTGGTGCCGATAGGCGGAGGCGAGCCGAAACAGATCACGCCGATAGGCCCGTCGTACATGCACGGCTGGTCGCCGGATGGGAAATATATCGTTTTTTGCGGAAGCAGGAACAATGAGTATGATGTTTACCGGATACCGTCCAACGGCGGCCCTGAAGAACGCCTGACCACCTCGCCAGGCCTGGACGATGGCCCTGAATATAGCCCCGATGGTAAGTACATTTATTTCAACTCGGTGCGCAGCGGCCTGATGCAGGTTTGGCGCATGAAGGCCGACGGCAGCGAACAGACCCAGCTTACGCACGACGATTATAACAACTGGTTCCCTCATGTATCGCCGGACGGGAAATGGATCGAATACATCACTTTTTCAAAGGACGAAGTATCACCCGGCGACCACCCTTTTTATAAACATGTTTACTTAAGGGTAATGCCGGTTGACGGCGGTCCATCGAAAGTAGTGGCCTATTTATATGGAGGACAGGGGACGATCAATACGCCGTCGTGGGCGCCCGACAGCAAGCACCTGGCATTTGTGAGCAATTCGAACCTGCTCTTCCCGGTGTTCCCGATAGGGCAGTAGCAAAAGATTTAACAAATTTTAAAAGTTGTCAAATCTGAAATTGAACAAGCAATCAATTAAAACCTCATAAAATGAATAATTCACGCAGAAAATTCATCAAAACTACCGCGCTGGCAGCCGCCGGAGCGGCGTTGCTGCCAAAAACCGCGCTGTTTGCATCCCCTAAAAAGATCGAACGGCTGGGCGTACAGCTTTACTCGGTACGCGATGCCATGAGCAAAGACCCGAAAGGCTCGCTGCAAAAGATCGCCGATATGGGCTATCATCATGTGGAGCATGCTAACTACGTCAACCGTAAGTTTTACGGGTATGACCCCAAAGATTTCAAGAAGCTGCTCTCCGACCTGAACCTGCTGATGCCCAGCGGTCATACCGTGATGACGGGGCAGCATTGGGACGACTCGAAAAATGACTTTACCGATGCCTGGAAACATACGGTTGAAGACGCTGCTGAAGTGGGACAAAGGTATGTGATCAGCCCCTGGCTGGATAATAACCTGATCAAGGATACAGATAAGCTGAAGAAAATGATGGACATTTTCAATAAAAGCGGCGAGCTATGCAAGCAGCATGGCATGCAGTTCGGCTATCACAACCACAACTTCGAGTTTAAGAACAAGGTAGGCGACGGTACGCTGTACGACTATATACTCGCCAATACGGATCCCGAACTGGTTATTCAACAGATGGATATCGGCAATATGCTTGGAGCAGGCGGTGTAGCGATGGACCTGCTGAAGAAATATCCCGGTCGTTTCGTATCGATGCACGTGAAGGACGAGATCAAGAGCGACACCGGCCAGGGCATGGATGGATACGACAGCACTATCCTGGGAAAAGGAGTGATGCCTGTGCACGACATCGTGAAAGAAGCCCGGAAGAACGGGGGTACTTCGTGGTTTGTCATCGAGCAGGAATCATATCAGGGTATGGACCCCTTCGATTGTGTAAAAATTGATTTACAAACGATGAAAAAATGGGGCTTTTAACCCATTGTTTCATAAATTAACCCGAAATTAATCCTGCGCAATAATTGTGAGAACAATTTGCCGGGATTTTTTTTCGTTTGAAATCATATATTGTCAATTATACACTATATTGCCTGCGATTTCCGTGAAGATCAGGCCCCCCGCAGGCAATAAACCTATAATTTAAATAATGGACAGGCGTACAGCATTGAAAAATCTGGCTCTGGTCATCGGCAGTACCGCATTGCTGCCGCGCTGCACCAGCCACAGTTCGGTCGCGCATTTCAACAGTTTCGATGTCACCTACGATCAGCAGTCGCTGGTGCTCGACATGGCCGAAACGATCATCCCCAAAACCGCCACACCCGGCGCAACCGACCTGGGTTTGGACAAGTTCATCTGGCTGATGCTTGATGACTGTACCAAAACAGACGATCAGAAAGCCTTCTTTAAAGGTATGGGCGAATTCAGTGATTTAGTAAAGAAGACCTATAATAAGGACTTCGCGGATTGTACTAAACAGGAAAAGATGGCCCTTCTGAGCACTTTTGAAAAGAAGCCCGGTGATAAAAAGGACGCCAAACCCGCTAACAATTACTCGAAAGAGCTCAACGGATTTTTCGGTACGGTAAAAGGACTGACGGTTTTCGGCTACACTGAATCCCAATATTTTATGACCAAAGAGATCGTTTACGAACTGGTACCCGGACGTTACAATGCAATGTACCCGGTTAAAAATAATATGAAGGCATAATGGCGAACCTGAATGTTGACAGCGCCAAGGAGCGCACCTACGATGCGATAGTAATAGGCTCGGGTATGAGCGGTGGCTGGGCCGCCAAGGAGCTTACTGACAAGGGCCTGAAAGTTTTAATGCTGGAACGCGGCCGCGATGTGAAGCACATTAAGGATTACCCAACCACCAATATGTACCCCTGGGAGTTCAAGCACCGCGGCGAAATGCCGATGAAGGTGCAGGAAGCCAATCCGATAGTGAACCGCTGCTATGCTTTTCACGAGGATGCGGCACACTTTTTCGTGAAAGACGCTGAACACCCTTACGTGCAAACGAAACCGTTCGACTGGATACGCGGTTACCAGGTAGGGGGCAAGTCACTGCTTTGGGCGCGGCAAACGCAGCGCTGGAGCGATTTCGACTTCGGGGGGCCGGCACGCGATGGTTTCGCGGTTGACTGGCCGATACGCTATAAAGATATTGCGCCCTGGTATAGCCACGTAGAGAAATTCGCAGGCATATCAGGCAACAGGGATGGCCTCGATACATTGCCTGACGGCGAGTTCCTTCCGGCTTTTCCGCTGAACGCTGTTGAAACCTATTTCAGCAAGCACGTGAAAGATCATTATAAGGGCCGCTATGTGATCAGTGCGCGCTGCGCGCATCTGTCAAAGCCCAACCAGATACACCTGGACCAGGGCCGCGCGCAATGCCAGGAACGTACGCTTTGCCAGCGTGGCTGTCCGTTCGGTGGATACTTTAGCGCGAACGCCTCCACTGTTCCGTGGGCTTTGAGATCGGGCAAACTGACGCTGCGGCCATACTCAGTGGTCGAGTCGGTTATCTATGACGACAATAAAGGTAAGGCTACCGGTGTCCGCATTATCGATACCAATACCAAACAAACCGAAGAATATTATGCGCGCATCATCTTTGTGAATGCGGCCGCGCTAAATACCAATCTCATTCTGCTCAACTCGAAATCGAAGCGTTTCCCCAATGGTTTGGGTAACGACAGCGGTGTGCTGGGTAAATATGTGGCCTTCCATAACTATTCGGCTCATATTGGCGCCGAGGTTGAAGGTTTTGAAGAATGGGCCACCGACGGCCGCAATCCAGCGGGCGGCGGTTACATTCCGCGTTTTCGCAATGTTTACAAACAGGAAACCGACTTTTTACGCGGCTATGCGTGCGGGTTGTATGCTTATCGCGGGTTCAAGCATAGTTATGAAGGTATCGGCGAAGACTTCAAGGCCGGCTTGTCAAAGAAAGAATACGGCCCGTGGCGTGTGGGTTCACACATGATGGGCGAGACCATACCCAAGGAAAGCAACTTTGTAAAACTCGACCCGAACCTGAAAGACCCCTGGGGCATTCCGCAACTGAATATTTCTGTCGATTACGACGATAACGACGAGAAGATGAAGAAGGATTACGTGGAGCAACTGACCGAGATGTTCACCAGCGCAGGGTTCAAGAATATCAAAGCCGAGACCAATCACCAGGCGCCGGGATTGGATATTCACGAGATGGGCGGAGCGAGGATGGGTAACGATCCCAAGACATCGATCCTAAATAAATGGAACCAGGTACACAGTTGTCCGAACGTATTTGTAACGGATGGCGCCAGTATGACGTCAACATCATGTCAGAACCCTTCGCTTACCTACATGGCATTTACGGCCCGCGCTGTTGACCATGCCGTCAGCGAAATGAACAAAGGGAATATTTGAACAGGTTTTTCGGCTGCAAAAGGCCTATATAAAATGTGCGAAAAACGCCCTTCTATCAATGAAAACGCGTCATTGTGTTAAAAAAACGCAATGGGATTTAAACAAAAGGAAATAAAATTTATACATTAGTCGGAAAACCAAAATAACCCAATTTTAACTTATTAAAATGTCAACTAACACATACGATGCGATCGTCATCGGCTCGGGTATCAGCGGAGGCTGGGCAGCAAAAGAGCTTACAGAGAAAGGTTTAAAAACGATCATGCTGGAGCGCGGCAGAGATATTAAACACGTGAAAGATTACGTAAATGCCAATAAAGCGCCATGGGAATTCCCTCACCGCGGAGGCCGTACTGTACAAATGGAAAAGGATTACCCGGTACTGAAGCGCGATTATCCTTTGAACGAAACTAACCTGGATTACTGGGTAAATGAAAAGGAAAGCCCGTATGTGGAAATTAAACGTTTCGATTGGTTCAGAGGCTACCATGTAGGCGGCCGTTCGCTGATGTGGGGCAGGCAAAGCTACCGTTGGCACGATGTGAATTTTGAAGAGAACGCCAAACAAGGCATAGGCGTTGACTGGCCGATACGTTATAAAGATCTGGAGCCATGGTATAGCCATGCAGAGAAATTTGCCGGCATTTCGGGCAACAGGGATGGCGTGCCTATCCTGCCGGATGGCGATTTTATGCCGCCTATGGAAATGAACTGTGTGGAAAAGGACGTTGCCGCCAGGTTCAACGCATATTATAAAGACAAGGACCGGCATTTTATTATCGGCCGTACGGCAAACATTACTAAACCGCTGCCCGGCCGTACCAATTGCCAGTACCGCAACAAATGCTGGCTGGGTTGCCCGTTCGGCGCCTATTTCAGTACGCAGTCGTCAACACTGCCCGCAGCAATGGCGACCGGTAATCTGACCGTTAGGCCTTGGTCCATCGTTACCAAAATATTGTACGATAAAGACACCAAAAAAGCCAAGGGTGTGGAAGTACTGGATGCTCAAAATAACCAGACTTATGAATACTACGCAAAGATCGTCTTTGTCAATGCTTCTACTTTAAATTCTGCCTGGGTGCTGATGAACTCGGCGACCGATATCTGGCCTGATGGACTGGGATCGAGCAGCGGCGAGCTGGGCCACAACCTGATGGACCACCACTTGGGCGTGGGCGCCGGAGGCCGTGTTGAAGGCTATGACGACAAATACTACTTTGGCCGCCGCGCAAATGGCATTTATATTCCGCGCTACAGGAACCTGAACGGCGAAAAACGCGATTATATCCGAGGTTTCGGTTACCAGGGCGGTGCAGGCCGCGACGAGTGGGGCAGGAGTATTCCTGAACTGTCGATCGGCGGAGCGTTCAAAGATGCGCTGGCCGAGCCGGGCGAATGGAACATAGGCATGGGCGGTTTCGGTGAAACATTGCCTTACCATGAAAATCGCTGCTACCTGGATAAAAACGTAAAAGATCACTGGGGCCTGCCGGTATTGGCGATCGACGCCACCTGCAAGGATAACGAGATGAAAATGCGCAAGGACATGGCCGAAGATGCGAAGGAAATGCTGGAAGCCTGCGGCGTTAAGGACGTGCACGTCTTCAACAGCGAGCCGGTATTGGGCCGTGGCATCCACGAAATGGGCACCGCGCGTATGGGCCGCGATCCGAAAACTTCGGTGCTGAACGAATGGAACCAGGTTTGGGATGCAAAGAACGTGTTCGTCACCGATGGCGCCTGCATGACGTCAGCAGCCTGCCAGAACCCGTCGCTCACCTACATGGCGCTGACCGCCCGCGCGGCAAACCATGCCGTTGAGGAATTGAAGAAAGGGAATATATAGTGGTTAGTTAACTTGTGATTAGTTAATTAGTGGATACCAATAGTCAACAATAAAACATTCAGCTATCAACAATAAAGCAAATACCAATGACTGAAGAACCTAAAGAACAGACCTCAAGCCCGTCACGCAGAGCTTTTATTAAACAAAGCGCGGTAGCAGCCGCGGCATTTATGATCGTTCCGCGCCATGTGCTCGGAGGCAAAGGCTATCGCGCGCCAAGCGACATGCTCACCGTAGCGAGCGTTGGCTGCGGTGGTAAAGGGCAAAGCGATATTTTCATGTTTAATAAGAGCGGGAAAGCCAATATTGCTTACTTGTGCGACGTCGATGAGAGGCAGGCCGCCACAACATTTAAAAATTTCCCCAAAGCGGTACGTTATAAGGACTGGCGCGAGATGTTTGACAAGGAATCAAAGAACTTTGACGCCGTTTCGGTTTCAACTCCTGACCATACACATGCCGTAGTTGCGTACAACGCGATGGCCCGCGGCAAACACGTGTATGTTCAAAAACCGATGACGCACGACCTGTGGGAAGCGCGTACGCTCACGGCTGCTGCCAAGCAGTTCAAAGTGGTTACTCAAATGGGCAACCAGGGCGCATCAAACGATGGTACCCGTCTGATGTCGGAGTGGTATGACGCAGGTTTGATAGGCGATGTGCACACTATTTATTGCTGGACCAACCGCCCGGTATGGCCTCAGGGCGTTGCATGGCCAAAAACCAAAGCCGAAGTTCCTGCAACTTTAGACTGGAACCTTTGGCTGGGCAATGCGCCTTATAAAGATTTTGTAGATAACCTGGTGCCGTTCAACTGGCGCGGCTGGTGGGACTATGGTACCGGCGCTTTGGGCGATATGGGCTGCCACCTGGTTGAGGCTCCGTTCCGTGTGCTCGACCTGGAATATGTAAAAGATGTACAAGCCAGCGTAGGTTCGGTTTACGTAGGCGAATTCAGAAAAGGAGTTTTCCCTGAAAGCTGCCCTCCTTCAAGCCACATTACGATGACCTTCCCCAAAACGCACAAAACCAAGGGCGATGTTACGCTGCACTGGATGGACGGCGGTATTGAGCCTGAACGCCCCGAGGAATTAGGCGCAAATGAGCCGTGGGGAGGTGAGCCGGGTAATGGTACATTGTTTATTGGCACCAAAGGCAAAATGTTTGCCAGCACCTATTCTGACGATGCTCACCTGCTGCCGAGCTCGCGCATGCAGGAGGAGAAAGTGAAGAATGTTAAACAGCGCTGGGCGCGTGTACCAGGCGGTGCGGAAGGTCACTATGCTCAGTGGGTGGAAGGCTGTATTGCAGGCTACGGAAAAACAGAGTTGAGCTCGCCGTTTGAGAAAGCCGGTCCGCTTACCGAAGCCTTGCTGATGGCTAACCTTGCTGTAAGAGGACACGACCTTGCCGTAAAAGGCGCTAATGGCAGAAATACTTATCCCGGCCAGGTTAAGCTGCTTTGGGATAACGATGCTATGAAGGTGACTAACTTCGACGAAGTTAATCAGTACGTAAAACGTAATTACAGGGAAGGTTTTGAACTGAAAACAGTATAGCCCGAAAGTCGGAAAGTCCGCAAGACCGAAAGATTAAAATTTGTGCTAAAAATTTATAAAGTTTGTTTATAATTACTTCCGGACTTTCGGACTTATGCGGACTTCCGGACCAACAAAATCAATAATTCATTAATTCAGTAAATCGATAATTAGAAATGAATAGAAGAGATGCCATCGGAAGAGTAGCCCTCATCATGGGCGGTACGATGATCGGCGCCGAGTTTTTGCTGTCGGGCTGTAAGCCGGGCGGACCAGCGACCATGACAACCCTGTTCGACCAGGATCATATTGCCTTTTTGGATGAAGTGGCCGATACTATACTGCCGGACACCCCGAGCAGCCCGGGTGCAAAGGCAGCCAAAGTAGGTGACTTTATGACCGTGATGGTGCGCGATTGCTACGAAACTCCGGATCAGGATATATTCCTGAAAGGTTTTGGTAAGATCGACGATGCGGCCAACAAAAAGTTCAGCAAAAAATTCATGGACCTGGACGCTACGCAAAAACTGGCGTTGCTGACCGACCTGGATAAAGAGCAACAGGAATACTCAAAAACTAAGAAGCCGAAGGACCCGAACCACTACTTCAGGATGATGAAGGAGCTTACTTTGCTGGGCTATTTCACCTCGGAAGTAGGCTGCACCAAGGCGCTGCGTTATGTTCCGGTTCCGGGAAGATTTGACGGCTGCATCCCTTACAAGAAAGGTGATAAAGCCTGGGCACTGTCCTGATTCTATTAGTTGATTAGGTTGATTAAGTTGAATGGTTGATTGAGTTTAGCCAGGTTTTAATTTATTCAACCTAACCTGCCTGCCGGTAGGCAGGTCCAACTTATTCTAACTCAATCAACTACTTAACTGACAAAAATGAGCAATAGAAAATTGCGCATGGGCATGGTTGGCGGTGGTAAGGATGCCTTTATCGGGGCTATACACCGTATCGCTGCCAATATGGATGGCCAGATAGAACTGGTTGCCGGCGCATTAAGCATAAATGAAGAACTGGCCCGGGAAAGCGGTAAGATGCTTTTCCTGCCCGAAGACAGAACCTACCTGAATTACGAAGAAATGATCCATGCCGAGGCGAAAATGCCGGCTGATAAACGCATGGATTTTGTGACGATCGTTACGCCCAATTTCGCGCACTTTGCTCCGGCAATGCTTGCGCTGGAAAATGGCTTCAACGTAGTTATTGAAAAGCCGATCACTTTTACGATAGATGAAGCAAGGCAGCTGAAAAAGAAACTGGACGAAACCGGCCTGATGCTGCTGCTCACCCATACCTACTCCGGTTACCCGATGGTAAAGGAGGCCCGGCAGATCATTAAATCCGGCAGGCTGGGTAAAGTAAGAAAGATATACGTGGAATACCACCAGGGATGGCTGAGCAAGCTTTCGGAACGGGAAGGCAATGCGCAAGCCGCATGGCGCACCGACCCCAAACGCTCCGGTAAAGCAGGATGCATGGGTGATATTGGCACGCACGCCGCGCACCTGGCCGAATATATCTCCGGCTTAAAGATCACCCAAATATGTGCCTCCCTGAATGTCGTGGTACCCGGTCGTTTATTAGATGACGACGGCGGTGTATTGCTTCGTTTTGAAGAGGGTGCAACCGGCGTTCTGACCGCATCGCAGGTAGCAGCCGGCGAAGAAAACGCTTTAAAGATCCGCGTTTACGGCGAACATGGCGGCCTTGAATGGGCTCAGCAGGAGCCTAATACGCTAACTCTTCGCTGGCTCGACAAACCCGCCGAGACTTTGCGCGCAGGTAACAACTATAAAGCCTGGGAATCGTCTTATGCTACGTCGAACTGCCGTACGCCGGGTGGTCACCCGGAAGGCTATTTGGAAGCGTTCGGCAACTTGTATCATAACTTTGCACGGGCGTTGAGCGCCAAAATAAATAATGAGAAGCCAGACCAGGAATGGCTCGATTTCCCGGGCATCGAAGACGGCATCAGGGGTATGGCGTTTATCGATAATGTAGTCGCCTCAGGCCAGTCAGATAAAAAGTGGTTCGACCACGTGGTTTGATGGATATGCGGATAGACTTCTGAAGTTTTTAAAACTTCGCAAGTATACATCTCGCCCAATAAACGGATGAACCAGTGAACCAATGAACTAAACTATGAAAACCATCAAAGGACCCGCAATATTCATCGCACAATTCATCGGCGATCAGGAACCGTTCAATAATTTGACTTCGATATGCAAATGGGCGAAGAACCTTGGATATAAAGGCGTTCAGTTGCCCACAAACGATCTGCGTTTTATCGATGTTCAGAAAGCGGCCGAAAGTAAAACCTATGCCGACGAAATAAGCGGTCAGGTGAAGGATTGCGGACTGGAAATCACCGAGCTTTCAACGCATTTGCAGGGACAGTTGGTCGCCGTTCACCCGGCTTATGACGAACTGTTCGACGCCTTTGCGCCGCAACAAGTAAAAAATAATCCCGCCGAAAGGCAAAAATGGGCCGTTCAGCAATTGAAATATGCGGCCAAAGCTTCGCAGAATTTAGGTTTGAATGCCAGCGTTACTTTCAGCGGCGCATTCCTCTGGCCGATGGTCTATCCGTGGCCGCAGCGCCCGGCCGGGATCGTAGAAACAGGCTTTACCGAATTGGCCAAACGCTGGAAACCGATACTGGATGTTTATGAAGACTGCGGCATCGATCTATGCTATGAGATACACCCTGGTGAGGACCTGCATGATGGCATTACTTATGAAATGTTCCTGGATAAGGTGAACCAGCACAAACGTGCTTGCTTGCTGTTCGACCCATCGCACTTTGTGCTGCAATGCCTGGATTACCTCGAATACATCGATAATTACCACGAGCGCATCAAAATGTTCCATGTAAAGGACGCGGAATTCAACCCGACCGGCAAGCAAGGCGTTTACGGCGGTTACCAGGGCTGGGTAGATCGGGCAGGGCGTTTCCGCTCTTTGGGCGATGGGCAGGTTGATTTTAAATCAATTTTTAGTAAATTAACCGCTTATGATTACACCGGCTGGGCCGTGCTGGAGTGGGAATGTGCCCTGAAGAATTCGGAAGACGGTGCAAGAGAAGGCGCCGAATTCATTAAAAATCATATCATCCGCGTCACCGATAAAGCATTTGACGATTTCGCGGCATCAGGCGGTGATGAAAAATTCAATCGCAAAACGTTGGGGCTGGATTAATTCATTTAAATTATAATGAGTCTGTTAATTATTTGACAGTCAAAATAAGCTTTCTGCTTTGTGCATTCAGCTTTTAGCTTTAAAAAACCAATTTAACCTAAAACAATAAGAATCAATGTCAACAACGATCAATCGCACACAGTTGTTCCGGGCAAGCTGCCTGTCGCTGCTCGTAACCTCGTTATCCTTCGGTATCCGTGCCGGTATTTTGAATAAACTCGGGTCGGATTTTCACCTCGATAAAGCGCAATTAGGCTCCATAACAGCCACAGCTTTCTGGGGATTTCCTTTGGCCGTGGTGTTCGGCGGGATCATTGTCGATATCATTGGTATGAAACGATTGCTGGTACTGGCGTTTGTATTGCATTTAGCAGGGATAATTCTTACTATTTGCACGCCTTTATTCGCAGCTGGTTTTTGGCCGCTTTTCATTTCCACATTATTTATAGGGCTTGCAAACGGCACTGTTGAAGCAGCCTGCAATCCGCTGGTCACTGCGTTGTATCCCGACAACAAAACAACCAAACTGAATCATTTTCACTTGTGGTTCCCGGGCGGTATCGTCATTGGCACATTAATAGTCCTTTTGTTAAATAAAGTAAATATCGGGTGGCAGATACAAGTGGGTGTGATGCTGTTACCCACAATCATTTACGGCTACCTGTTTTCGAGATTGGATTTCCCGGTTACAGAGCGTGTGGCATCAGGTGTATCGACCGCGGGAATGTACAAGGCCCTTTGGAACCCCTTGTTCATATTCATGTTCATTTGTATGTTCGGTACTGCGATCACGGAGCTTTTCACCGGTCAGTGGATCGATGTGTTGCTGAAGAACGTGACGGACAATGCCATATTGATACTGACTCTTGATACGGGGGTGATGGTTTTGGGACGAGGGTTTGCCAAACCTGTATTGAAATTAGTTCCGCCTGAAGTTCTGTTGCTGATCTCGACTATTCTAGCTGCCACCGGTATCTATATGTTGAGTACCGTTACTGGTCCGGCGATATACGCAGCTGCTATTATTTTCGGTATGGGCGTGTGCTATTTCTGGCCGACGATGCTGGGTTTTGTCAATACGAATTTGCCTAAAACCGGCGCGCTGGGTCTTAACCTGATGGGTGGCGCCGGCATGTTCGCCGTGTCGCTATACCTGATCATTATGGGAAAACGCTACGATGATATTGTTGCCGCAGCACACGGCGATGCCAGCACAGCCGGTCAGCAGCTTTTGCACATGACCTTTTATATACCGCTGGTGTTAATAGTCGCTTTTGCCGGGCTGGTATTCTATATGAGGACGAAAAAGAAAAGTAAACCATTACAGCAAGTTGCTGTATAATATATTTAATCGGATTGTTAAATTGCGGCGCAAAATAAACACCAATTTTCAATCCATCACTCACTAACATCAACATGAAGAAAGTATTATTTTTTATCGGTTTAAGTTTGGCGATAACGGCCTGCGGGGGTAATAAAACAGGTAACGATTCTGCTGCCGACAGCACTTCTGCGGCAAATAAAACCGCAGTGGCTACTAATTCCGATGCAGCGCAGGACACCGCAGCAAGCCACAATGGCACCGATAAAGCAGGCGGTACTCCGGCCACTAAAGGCGCTCAGCTGATAGCGGGCGCGGACTGCGCAACCTGTCACAAGGAACAACAAAAAATCGTGGGCCCGGCATTTGCGGACGTTGCTGAAAAATACAAATCAGCGCCGGCAGGCATCGTGGATACTTTAGCCAACAAGATCATCAAAGGCGGCAGCGGTCACTGGGGCACCACGCCTATGACCCCGCACCCGGCTTTATCGATGGACGATGCCAAAACCATCGTGAAGTACATTCTGACGATCAAAAAGCAATAGCGACAAACGATGACGGCAGGTATCCGGTTCAAGCTATCAACCATGATGTTCCTGGAGTTTTTCATCTGGGGCGCATGGTTTGTTACGATGGGTACCTACCTGATGACCTCCTTGCATGCTTCAGGTACAGAGAATGCTGAAGCTTATCTGACCCAGGCATTCGGCGCTATTATCGCTCCATTCGTTATCGGTCTCATTGCCGACAAATATTTTTCGGCGCAAAAAATACTCGGAGTGCTGCATCTTATTGGTGCGGCGCTTTTGTTTTATGAGTCCATAGCATCTGATTTTGCTGCATTCTATCCGGGTATTTTGGCGTATATGATCATTTATATGCCCACGCTGGCATTGGTCAACTCAGTATCGTTCAAGCAAATGACCAACCCTAGTAAAGAGTTTCCCTGGATCAGGGTTTTCGGCACGGCCGGCTGGATGATAGCCGGGATACTGATTGGCTGGCTAAATTGGGAACAAAGCGGTTCGCTGGCGCTGACATTTAAAATGGCTGCCGGGGCATCGCTGGTACTGGGGCTGATGAGTTTTACGCTGCCGGATACGCCTCCGGGCAAGAAGGGTCAAAAAACTTCAGTTGCCGAGATCATGGGCCTGGAATCTATCGGTCTGCTGAAAAATCGTTCGTACCTGGTATTCTTCCTGGCGTCAGTAGCGATTTGTATTCCTTTAGCTTTCTACTATAATTTCACCAATCCCTTTTTGAACGAAGTGGGTATGAAACGTGCGGCGTTCGTGCAAAGTTTCGGGCAATTTTCCGAACTGTTCTTCATGGCTGCCATGCCGTTCTTCTTTGTCAGGCTCGGCGTAAAGAAAATGCTTGCTGCGGGCATGCTGGCCTGGGCCTTGCGATATGTTTTTTTTGCCTATGGCGATGCGGGGAACAATTATTGGATGCTGGTAGGAGGGATTGTATTGCACGGCATCTGCTACGACTTTTTCTTCGTAACCGGCCAGATCTATACCGACAGGTTCGCGGGCGAACGTTTTAAGAGCGCGGCGCAAGGTTTTATTACCCTGGCTACCTATGGTTTAGGTATGATGATCGGCTATTACATTTCGGGTCCGATCGTTGATCACTGGCAAACATCGCCCAATATGCACGACTGGAAGTCTATCTGGCTTATTCCCGGAGGAATATCAGTAGCCGTTATGCTGTTGTTCATACTATTGTTTACCGATAAAAAACGCGTCGAAACACAACCGGGCCTGGATATAGAAGAACCATCGCCGAACGTTGAAATATAAATTGATTTGAAGGTGTGCCAATTTGAAAATTTGAAAATTGTCTTAGAAGTGGCGCAGGTCCATTTTCAAATTACCACATCTTCAAATTTTCAAATTACAAACAATGGGTAACCAAAACCGCAGATCGGCAATCAAAAACATGCTTGCGGGCACCGCAGCCATCACCGCAACCGGAATGTTATCATCATTCAGCAAAGGAGAAAAAGAACAATTTATGCCGCTTAAGGGCAATATCAATCACTCGGTCAGCCCCTGGTGCTACAGCGAGCTTACGCTCGACCAGCTTTGCGAAGTTTCCAAAGGTATCGGCATCACGGGTGTTGATCTGTGCGGACCTAAAGACTGGCCGACGCTGCAAAAACATGGGCTATACTCGTCTATGTGTAATGGCGCTGAGATCAACCTAACGGATGGTTTCGGCGATACGCAATTCCATGCAACGCTGCAGAAGAATTACACCGATATGATCCCGCTGGTAGAAAAGAACGGGTATAAGAACCTGATCTGCTTTAGTGGCAGCAGACGCGGAAAGGATGACGAGACCGGCTGGGACAATTGTGTCAAAGGACTGCAGCCTTTGGTAAAGCTCGCCGAAAAGCACAATGTGGTGTTATGTATGGAACTTTTGAACAGCAAGATCGACCATAAGGATTACCAGTGTAACCGTGTGGAATGGGGCGTTGAATTATGCAAACGCATCGGTTCTGAGAATTTTAAGCTGCTGTTTGACATTTACCACATGCAGATCATGGAGGGCGATATCGTCCGCAACATTACCGATTACCACCAGTACCTGGCGCATTTCCATACCGGTGGTATCCCCGGCAGGCACGAGATCGACGACACGCAGGAACTGCATTACCCGGCTGTGATGCGCGCCATAGTCGCAACGGGCTACAAGGGCTATGTAGGACAGGAATTTGTGCCGAAGAACACCGACAAGATCGCATCGCTGCGCGCGGCGATTCAGATTTGTGATGTATAATGAATTTGAAAATTATACAATTTGAAGATTTGAAAATGAAAATCCAACATTTTCAAATTTTCAAATTGCCAAATTAACCAATTAGACTAATGACTACCAGGAGAAACTTTTTAGCACAGGCCGGCATTGCCTCGGCCGCTGTGCTGCTCGCGCCCGAATTATTGAAAGCAGAAAGCAACCACAAAGTGGGCCTTCAGCTATACACCTTACGCGATCTGCTGCCCAAAGGTGTTAAAACCGTCATTCCTAAAGTATCCAAAGCAGGGTATAAGGAAGTGGAGACATTCGGCTATTCCAAAAAGGACGGCTTTTGGGGTTTGGATGCGAAAGCATTCAGCACACTACTTAAAGCCAACGGGTTGACCACGCCAAGCGGGCATTATGACCTGGATTCGTTTTTTGTCAATGGAAAAACTGACGACCTGAACAGCTATATCGACGCCGCACATGCGACCGGCCAGAGCTATATAATCGTTCCTTCCATCGATGGCAGCGTTTTGAAAAGCAAAAGTGATTTTCAGAAGGTAGCCGCCAACCTGAACAAAGCTGCCGAAATATGCAAAAAAGCCGGGCTAATGCTGGGTTATCACAATCACAATTTCGAATGGAAACCGGTTGACGGCACTACGTTTTACGATACCATTCTTGCGGAAACCGATCCGAAACTTGTGCACATGGAGATGGATATTTTCTGGGTGGTAAGGGCGGGCCACGATCCGATAAAAATATTAGAAAAGCATAAAGGCCGTTACGCACTGGCTCACGTGAAGGACAGGGATAAGAAAAACCCGGACATCAATACCGAAATTGGCAAGGGCAGCATCGATTTCAAAGCCATTGTGCCGATAGCCCGGGCAGCAGGGGTGAAGCACTTCATCATGGAACAGGAGAATTTTACGAACATCGACCCGTATGTGAGCATCACGGAAAGCTGCACTTACATGAAAAACACACTACATATCTGAATTTGAACCAATTTAATTGAGCAATTATGAAATATAAGATCATTCTAACAGCGCTGATGGCAGGAAGTTTGTTTATGGCCAAAGCGCAGGAAAAAGCGAAACCCGAGGATACAGAAATATATACACCTGTGCCTCCGGTTGTTACACCGGGCAAAAGCGCAGGCGATGCGCCTTCGGATGCGATCATTTTATTTGACGGCAAGAACCTTGACGAGTGGGTACAGAACGGTGATGGTTCGCCTGCCAAGTGGGATGTACAGGATGGCATACTGACCGTAAACAAACACTACGGGAACATCGAAACCAAGCGCAAATTCACTAATTACCAATTGCATATTGAATGGCGCGAACCATCTGATTTGGAAGGTGAAGGTCAGGCCAGGGGAAACAGCGGTGTGTTCCTGGCGTCGATAGGCAAAGGAGATGCGGGCTATGAATTGCAGGTGCTTGATTCTTACAAAAACAAGACCTATACCAACGGCATGGCCGGCAGCTTGTATAAGCAAGCCGTCCCGCTGGCCAATCCTGCCCGTCCCGACGGCGAATGGCAGTCGTACGACGTGATCTGGACCGCACCTACTTTTAACGCAGATGGCTCGCTGAAGACACCGGCCTATGCTACTGTTTTCTTCAACGGCGTACTCGTTGAAAACCATTTTGAACTGAAAGGACCAACGCTTTACATCGGCAAACCTGAGTACAAAGCGCATGGCCCGTCGCCGATCAAACTGCAGGCGCATGGCGACAAAAGCAAGCCGCTCAGCTTCCGTAATATATGGGTGAGAGAGCTTCAATAATATTGAAAAGCCGATAATTCAAAGCCGCCCCATTTCGGGCGGCTTTTTTGTTTGTCAAAAATGTGTTACCGGCATAAGGACATTTTTTTTAGATTATATTTGTTGAGTTAACGATTAATTATTCTTGTTTTTCATCGGCTTATGAAAAAGCTCTTTTCGGTGTCCCTACTGGTGCTGACGTTCGCGATCGGGCACGCCCAGGTACAAAAAGCCCCTGCCTATCCGCTCATCACACGGAACACCTATCAGAGCATCTGGTCGTTTTCCGATACTTTGACCTCGCAGCCAACCAAACATTGGACGGGTAAGGAACAATCGTTGCTGGGTTTTATCAATATTGATGGAGATACTTATCGTTTTATGGGTAAGTCGCCGGCTGCCTATAGGACTATTTTGCCCGCGTCGGACGAGGAAGCCTATGAAAGTAAATATACCGAAACGCAACCTGCCGCCGGTTGGGGAGAGTTGAAATTCAACGACAGTAAATGGCAAACAGGCGGCGCCCCGTTCACCGATGATAAATCGCAGGCTAAAACGGTTTGGAAGACCAGGAATATATGGGTGAGGAGGGTGTTTAACCTCGATAATACGAACATCAATAAGCTGATGCTGAAGATACAGCACGATGATAATATAGAGGTTTACCTGAACGGCGACAGGATATACAGCAAAACAGGCTGGACCAACGATTTTATAATGGTGCCTGTTAGCGATGTGGTGAAAGCTAAGCTCAAAAAAGGCAACAATATTTTAGCTATCCATTGCGCCAACACAGCCGGGGGATCGTGGTTGGATTTTGGCCTTGTTGACCAGGAGAAAACTAAAACCGATAACTCAGTTAAGGTGGCCGTGCAAACCGGTCTGGATATGAACGCCACGCAAACCGCCTATAAATTTCGTTGCGGCAAGGCCGACCTGGTAGTTACCCTCACTTCGCCCTTGCTGATCAATGATATGGAAGTCTTTACAAGGCCGGTCTCTTACATCACTTATCACGTCAGATCAAATGATGGTCATCCCCACAATGTGAAGGTGTTCCTGGGCGTGTCAACTGACATGGCTGTTAACAAACCCTGGCAACAGGTGGCAGCCGAGACGTATGTAAACGACAAAATGTCGATCCTGAAAGCCGGCACTATTGAACAACCGATCCTGAAGAAAAAAGGCGACGATCTGCGCATTGACTGGGGCTACATGCATGTTGGGGTTCCGAAAGCTGACAATGACGTGCAATACATCACGCCGGCTAAAGATGTAACCGACCCTTTCGCCGAACAAATATTGACCGGCGCCGACACCGTTAAGGGCAAACAATTGTCGCTGAATACGATCATGCAATTTGGCAACGTTGGCAGTTCTTTTGCGCAGCGTTATGTCGAAATAGGGTACGATGAATTGTTTGCGATCGAATATTTCAACTTCCGATTGAAGCCGTTATGGTCGTGGGATGCGACGACGGTGCTAAACCGTAACATGGAAAAAGAACTGAACAGGGCCTCGGAAAATTATGCTCTGATCATGGGCAAATGCGATCAGTTCAACAAAATGCTTTACAGCGATGCACTGAAAGCTGGAGGCAACAAATATGCGGCATTGTGTGTAATGGCATTCAGACAAAGCGTTGCGGCGCATGTTTTGACCAAGAGCCCGCACGGCGATATCCTGTTCCTGTCCAAAGAGAACTTTAGCAACGGCTCGATCAATACAGTGGATGTAACCTATCCGTCGGCTCCTTTATACCTTGCCTATGCACCAAAGCTGATGGAAGGTATGCTGAACGGCATTTTCTTTTACAGCGAAAGCGGTAAATGGAAAAAGCCTTTTGCGGCGCACGATCTTGGAACGTATCCTATAGCCAACGGTCAGACCTATGGCGAGGATATGCCTGTGGAGGAGTCAGGTAATATGCTGATCCTTACCGCTGCGATCTGCAAAGCCGAAGGCAAGCCCGATTACGCCCGCCAGCACTGGTCAACACTGACCACCTGGGCCAATTACCTGGTAAAGGCGGGATTTGACCCGGCGAACCAGCTTTGCACCGATGACTTTGCGGGGCATTTGGCGCACAATACTAATCTTTCCATCAAAGCTATTATCGGCATAGCCGCTTATGCGAAAATGGCGGACCAGATGAAGATGACGAAAGTGGCCGCCAAATACCGTAACATCGCGATTGGGATGGCGCGGAACTGGGTGAAAATGGCCGATGCAGGCAATCATTATGCTTTAGTGTTCGATAACAAGAACACCTGGAGCCAGAAATATAACCTGGTTTGGGACAAGGTACTGGGATTGCATTTGTTCCCGCAGTCGGTGTATGATAAAGAAGTGAAATACTATCTCACCAAACAGAATAAATTCGGTTTGCCCCTGGATAGTCGTAAGACCTATACCAAATCAGACTGGATCCTATGGACAGCCACGCTGGCTAATAATATGCCGAGTTTTAAAGCGCTCAGCGACCCGGTTTACAAATACGCCACGGAGACCCCAACCAGGGTTCCTTTAAGTGACTGGCACGAAACGACAAACGGAAAGCAGGTAGGTTTCCAGGCACGCAGCGTCGTTGGCGGATATTTTATGAAAGTACTGGCCACCAAATGGGGCGTTAAATAAGTTAACTATGAAAATCAGATCGATCAGTTTTTGGGGGCTATGCAGCCTTTTCTTTCTTTTATCTTTTCAACCTGCGGGCGCACAACAATATTATTACCGCATCAGGATATTTCACTACAAAACAAAGGCCCAGGAAGACAGGCTGGACAATTATTTCAAAAATGCCCTGCTGCCCGCGTTGCACCGGGCGCACATACCTAAAGTAGGCGTTTTTAAACCTGTCGAACAGGATACGGCCGACAAAAAAATATATGTTCTTATCCCATTCAAAACCCTGGACGAATTTGAAAATACCAGGAGCAGGGTACAGAACGATAAAAAATACCTGGAGGACGGAAAAGATTATGTAGATGCCGCGTACAATAACGCTCCGTATTCCAGGATCGAGGTGATCACCCTGAGAGCGTTCCCAAAATGGCCTGGGCCGACGGAACCGAAGCTAACTGCGCCGAAACCGGAAAGAGTTTATGAACTGCGCAGTTATGAAAGCCCGACTGAGGCATTGAATGTCAATAAGGTGAAAATGTTTAACGACGGCGGCGAAACAACGCTGTTCGCCAGGCTCAATTTCAACGCCGTGTTTTATGCCGAGGTATTATCGGGCAGCCACATGCCGAACCTGATGTATATGACGACTTTCGAAAATAAAGCTGATCGCGACAAACACTGGGACGCATTTGGTAACGACCCCGAATGGAAAACGCTGGTGGCAAAGCCGGAATACCAGCATAATGTCTCAAAGGCGGACATAACATTTTTGCATCCCACAGAATATTCCGACTTTTAACGGGAACGTTAAGCAGCCGGGGTTTCATGAAGCTTGAAAAACGCGATTTTGATGCTATTGTCATAGGCTCCGGGCCCAATGGCCTGGCGGCGGCTATCTTGCTACAGCAAAACGGGCTTTCGGTATTGTTGATCGAAGGTAAGCAAACAATAGGCGGAGGCATGCGTTCGGCCGAGCTAACCTTACCAGGTTTTGTTCATGATATTTGCTCGGCTATTCATCCGCTGGGTGCGGGTTCGCCTTGCTTCGATACATTACCGTTATCCAGTTACGGGTTAGAATTCATTTATCCAGAAATTGCAGCGGCACATCCCTTCGACGATGGCCGCGCCGCTATTTTAACGCATTCGATTGAAGAAACAGCGGGCCTATTGGACGCGGATGCGGAAGCATACAAAAAATTATTATTGCCCATTGTGGTCGATTGGCCGGGTATAGCGTCGGATGTATTGGGCCCGCTTCGGTTTCCAAAGCATCCTTTAGCCATGGCTGGTTTCGGTTTTGCTGCATTGAGATCCGCTTCATCTTTGGTCAACCAATTCAAAACCGAACTGGCGAAGGGACTATTTGCAGGCATGGCGGCACATTCCATGTTGCCATTGACGCGGGCCGCTTCTTCCGCTGCCGCGCTGGTTTTGATGACGAACGGTCACCTGAAAGGCTGGCCCTTAGCTAAAGGCGGCACACAGAACCTGGCCAATGCTTTAGCATCCTATTTTGTTTCGTTAGGGGGCAAGATAGAAACCGGCAGATATATCACCTCGCTGGAGCAATTGCCTTCATCGCACGCAGCGCTGTTCGATATTACGCCACGTCAATTACTACAGATCGCAGGACATAAGTTTTCGGGTGCCTACAAGCGTCAGTTGGAGCGTTACCGCTATGGCATGGGCGTGTTCAAGGTTGATTGGGCCCTGGACGGACCAATACCTTTTACCGCTGAAGAATGTCGTCACGCCGGGACAGTACACATTGGAAATACTTTTGCTGAAATAGCAGCTTCAGAGCGACAAAACTGGGACGGCAGACTGCCTGAAAAGCCGTTCGTTCTATTAACGCAGCAAAGTCTTTTCGATCCAACGCGCGCGCCTGCAGGCAAGCATACCGGGTGGGCCTACTGCCACGTCCCGCATGGGTCGGCAGCAGATAGGACGGAAGTGATTGAAAAGCAAATAGAACGCTTTGCGCCAGGTTTCAGGGAAAGAATATTAGCCCGGCATACTATGAACCCAGCCCAAATGGAGGAATATAACCCCAACTATATCGGCGGGGACATTAATGGCGGTGTTATTGACCTGGAGCAGTTGTTTACGCGTCCGGCCCTGCGCTGGTCGCCTTACCGGACGTCTGCAAAAGGATTATATATCTGTTCTTCATCAACTCCGCCAGGTGGCGGCGTGCATGGTATGTGTGGTTATTATGCAGCGAAAAGAGCGTTGAAGGATGTATTTGGGATAAAGGAGGAACCATTGAATTAACTTTACTTTTCACCTTTTATCTCTCGCCTTTACCCCTTTTTCTTTTATCCTTTCACCTTTTATTTCACTTCCATCACCTTTGTTCTAGCAGATATCCCATTCTCATTAAAAGCTTCGATCTGGAAATAATAAGGCATATCCTTTTCCATCCCGTTAAAATAATACTCATTTCGGCCGTAAACCATAATGTTGTTGTACAGTTTATCGGGCGCAATGCCCATGTAGATGGTGTAGCCGGTAGCATTGTCGACAGGTTCCCATCTTAGCCATGAGTTTCGGCGTTCCGCATTGCCGCGCAACACCATAAAATCCTTAACAGCATCTGGTTTTACACCGGCACCTTTTCCAAATACCCTGAACCCGGAAAGTGCAAACTTACCGGTTGGCATGTGAATATTGACTATCTTCAGGTAGCGTGCTTTGACGGATTTATCCAGTTCAATATAATCGTGTGGCACATCGCTCTTGTTCTTGCTTTTATCTATCAGTACTTTCCATGTTTTACCATCCAGTGATGAGTAAATAATATATTGAGTAAACACCCCCAGCGATTTTCCCATAAACCAGGCATCCTGGTCGGCGTAGTTGATCTGTATCGCATTTACCACGCTGATGGCGCCGAGGTCCGATTTCAGCCATTCGCCTTTATTGGCAGATTTTGCGCTCCAATAGGTTTTTATGTCTTCATCAACCGCATTGTTAGGTTCGAAAGCTCCGAGCGTTGACGATACTTCCACTGGCTTGTTATAATTCAACAGCATCCAGCCGGTGAAGTTGCCTTTGATATGATCCTCCTTGCCGTCAGGGAGGTATTGCGGATAATCTCCGTAAGCCGTATTGCAGTACAGCACGCCGTCCTTATCAAATCCAGCGGGCCAGAAACCGATGCGTCGCTCGAAATTATTCTTTACATTGATCACCATGGTCGAAATATGCCAATAGTTGCCATATTTGTCCTGCCAGGTAGCGCCATGCCCGGCGCCTTTGGCAAAACCACCGGGTTTATAGGAGAAGGGGTTATGTTTTTGATAGGTGAACGGGCCGAGCGGTTTGTCGCCTACCAGCACGCCGTCGCAATAGCCTTTCCCTTCCGTTCCCGATCCTCCGAATTGCAGGTAATATTTACCATTATGTTTATTCATCCACGAACCTTCCATGAAACCGCCCAGGAATACATTGTCATTATTCTCGCCGAAACGTTCCCAACCATGTGCATCATAGTCCAGTCGTGCAGTTTCTACTTTAGGACCTATCGGCTCGAAAGTTTTTCGGTCGATCTCCTGTCCGTATAGTGGCAGCGTATTGCTCGATCCATGATAGATATAAACCCTGCCGTCATCATCTAAAAACATTCCCGGGTCCCAGGCGCCAACTTTGAAATAATCCTTCGCCGACTTCCATACATTGTGCACCGGGTCGGTGCTCATCCACAGTGTGAAATCTTTATTATAGGTTGAACCAATCACCAGTAAAGTGTCGCCCAAAACTAAAGTGGCAGGCGCGCACAGGTTATCGCCCTGGTTCTCGTTGTATGGTCTTAAAAAGCTACGGTAGTTAAATTTCCAGTGCAGCATATCGTCGCTGTACCAGTAACCCCATTGATTGGTGGAGAATAAGTAGTATTTGCCTTTAAAAAGTGTTACTGTCGGGTCGGCCGTGGCGCGGTGTTTACCCCATTTGGAGAAATCTTTAAAAGGTGTATAGCCGTAATCGAGATTGAGCGGATTGCAGTAGGTGAGCCGCTTTTGCTGAGCGTGTGCACTTATGCAAAAAACAAATAACACTACAGCCGGCACGAATTTTAATAGCCTCATTTGAGCATAGGTTTATGATTAATCGTGCTAATATAGCCCCTTTTGCAGGGGCATCAACCCGCGAGCAATAGATGACGTATTATTTCGCCAGAAATTTCTCCAATTCTGTCGCAAAATCGACATCGCTTTGCGTGACGCCGCCCGCATCATGCGTATTCAGCTTCAGTGTAACTTTATTGTAAACGCCCGACCAATCCGGGTGATGGTTTAGTTTTTCGGCAATAAAAGCCGCTTTGCAAAGCAGCATGTAAGCATCAAAAAAAGTCGGTAAAGTGAAATTCTTTACGATAGCGTTATCCTTATACTCCCAGCCCTCCAGGTTTTGGATAACTGCGCTGATTTCCTGTTCGGTTAGCTTTTTCATGATGATCTGATGAACTATTAAAGGCAACGTGTATTCGGGCAGAAGTGTTTACAAAAGTAGTTTAGTTTTTTTAACTTGCTGCTTCTGCGAACTGCCTTTATGATGAGAAAGATTTACCTTGTTTTATTCCTGCTATTCTGTTTTTGGGCGAATGCTTCTCTCGCTCAGGATAAACAATTCAAGGTACGCGGTTTTCACCTCGACCTTCGCATACAGGTGATGCCGATGCCCGCGCTCAAAGCATTCGCCAAAAAGCTGAGCGACGAGGGCATGAATACACTGATCATGGAGTGGGAGGGTACGTACCCTTTTGCTTCGCATCCGTTAATACCCAACCGTTACGCTTACACAAAGGCTGAAATAATCGATTTCGTAAAATACTGCAATGGTTTGGGCATCGACGTGATCCCGTTGCAGCAAAGTTTCGGGCATGTGGAATATATCCTGCGCAATGAACGGTACAAAGACCTGCGCGAGGACCAGAAAGATTATTCGCAGGTATGCCCGCTGCAAACCACGCAGGATAGCCTGCTTTTCAGCGATCTGTACCGGGAGCTGGCATCGACGCATACGTCTAAATACATTCATATCGGGGGAGATGAGACTTACCTGCTCGGCCATGATGAGCGCTGCAGGAAAAAGGTAGCCGAGGTGGGCAAATCGCGACTATATATCGATTACATCAGGATGCTTTGCAATATCGTGATCAAAATGGGCAAGATACCTGTGATGTGGGCAGATATTGCTATGAAATACCCTGAAGCGATCAAACTTTTGCCAAAGGAAACCGTCCTTGTCGATTGGAACTACGGCTGGAGTATGAACAATTTCGGCGATCATCAAAAGCTGATGGAAAGCGGTTTGGAGATATGGGGTGCTCCATCAATACGTTCATACCCGGACAATTATTTCCTGACGCAATGGGAGAAGCATTTCAATAATATTAAAAATTTTGTGCCGGCCTGTCGGGAGTTGGGGTATAAAGGTATGATCATGACCTCGTGGTCGACGTCGGGGGGCTATTCGTCTGTTTTTGAGACTGAAGACAATATCCTCGACCTGTATGCTATCCGGCATGTTTATCCCATCAGCGGGTTCAATATACTGCTGGCGGCCTATGCCGAAAGCCTGCGGTCGGATAAGCCGCTGGACATCGGCAGATTCATAGCTTCCTTTTGCAAAAAGCAATATGGATTCGACGCTGAGCAATCGGCCAAATTCTGGGCTGCTCTTAAAACAGCGCCATATCAAATTGACCAGGGCAAGGTGGTATCATCAAAGCCTTTGACGCTGGAACAGATACTGGATAGTACCAAACAGGCTGCGCGGGTTTTGCGTTCGCTGACACCAATACATAATCGACAGGAGTTTGACCAATACCGGCTGATGGAAGATATCAGAGTACATTATCTTACCTATGAGGTTATTGAAAAAAAGGCGAATTCGGCCCGATTCGGCCCGGCGCAAGTACCCGTTATGCTTGCACAGCTAAAGAAATTGATGGTCGAAGGCGAAAAATTAGATCAGCGATTCGATACTCTGAATAAGGATTACCTGTATCCGGCTGAACTGGCGCAGGAAAACGATTTGCGCAAGGTCAAGATCAAATTGCTGTACGAACGCCTCGCCCGAATCAAATAAGCTATGCAGCTAAAAATATTCAACGGTCGGGTTATCACACCGCAGGGCATTCTGAAAAATGGGAGTGTGCTGGTGACGGATGGCATTATTGCCGAAATATCCGCCGGTAACATCGATGCGCCCGGTGCAACAGCAATTGATGCGAAAGGTCAATATATTTCACCCGGTTTTATCGATATCCACGTGCATGGCGGTGCCGGGCATGATTTTA
>JAFDZL010000443.1 GCA_018266935.1 Bacteroidota bacterium
ACAGCACGACGATGAAATATCTCTCCGTCGCGCGCGATGGCAATATCGGCGTGGGCATACTCAAGCGTTTCACGGTGATATTCGATTACCCCGACAATGCGCTTTATCTAAAGCCAAACGCTAATTTTCACGACCCCTTTGAGCATGATATGAGCGGTATAGAATATTATGGCGCCGGCGATAATTTTAAACATATCATCATAAGCCGTGTCGAACCCGGTTCATCGGCCGATGAACTTGGGCTAGAAAAAGACGATGAGATCGTATCGATCAATTTTAAGCCGGTATCAGAAATGAGCATGGAAGAACTCGACGGGATATTCAGATCAAAAGACCAGCGAAACTTACTGTTGGAGGTTTACCACGATCATAAGTACGACCACGTAATACTAACCCTCAGGAGAAGGATTTAACCAATAAGCCGCCGGAATAGCCCGGATCATTTAAGCTGGCTGATATTCTCAAAAAACGCCGTTTGCAGATCGAGCAGGGAATTGATCTTTATTTTCTCACCATAAGCATCAAAACACATGAACTTCGACCTTTCAGGATGTCGGTTGTCCATCCTTTCGATAAAGTTAAAGGTTTCAAAAAAATAATGTCTGATGGTTACGGCCCGGTTCCTGTTCGTATTTGATGCATTTAGCCTGAAGCCAATGGCATCTATCCAGTGGTGTATCCTGGAATGCAGTGAGTTTGCCATTTTTCTCATATCGGTTGCCTTTTCAGGCATAACGAAATAAGAGTGTTAATGTTTTTAAATATTGCTCAATGCAGGCCACTCCAATTAATCTGTTGAAAAATAACCGTTTACCTATTAACAATATAATAGTAAGAAAATTAATTTCTCAATATGCAAAATGTAACCTATTCGATTTCCTCACGTACAAAGCGCTAAATAATTTATTTAACGTACCCATATGAAACAAATTAGACACATACTACCGCTGATACTTTTAGCATGTTTGATCAGTATCAACGGTTGTAAGAAAGACAAGACACCGGGTCCGGTAGGTGCTACCGGTGCTACGGGTGCAACAGGTACTATTGGTGCTACCGGCGCAACAGGACCACAAGGCCCGCAGGGAGCTACAGGCCCCGCAGGCGGACCAACCGGACCGACGGGCGCTACCGGTGCTACAGGCGCTACAGGTGCTACTGGTATTGGTGCAACGGGTTCTACTGGTGCTACCGGCTTAACAGGTGCTACAGGCGCTACCGGTGCTACCGGCTTAACAGGTGCAACCGGCGCTACTGGTGCTACCGGCTCAACTGGTGCTACAGGCGCTACCGGTGCTACAGGCGCTACCGGTGCTACAGGCGCTACTGGTGCCACGGGCTCAACTGGTGCTACAGGCGCTACCGGTGCTACAGGCTCAACCGGTGCTACAGGCGCTACCGGTGCCACAGGCGCTACCGGAAACGCCGAAGTTGACGCTTATTTGAAGCTAAATATCTCGGTTATAGTAACCGGTACTACCATCAGCGTTCCTGCAATCGATCAATCGATACTTGACCAGGGAACGGTGCAGGTTTACTGGAGGCCAAACGGCACAACCGGTATCTGGTATGCACTGCCATATTCAAACGGAAGCGGAACTACCATAACGCTGACCTCTGTATCAGTAGGCCAGATCACTGTAGCCGCAAGCCCAAGCCAGACTAATCTTGACTTCAAGATCATCGTGATCCCTGGTACTTCGCTTACCCAGCTGAACGTTACGCATCCACACCTTAACTTTGCGAACTACAGCCAGGTGGCACAGGCACTGCATTTGAGCAACTAATCCTCAACAAAAACAACATATTCAAGCCTCCGGTAATACCGGGGGCTTTTTTTATTTGTTGTGTAACAATGCTATGAATATCGCGCAAGAACGTGTAACAATGCTATGATTGTGTGTCTTTTACGTGTTATATGTTGAAACTTTGTGTTCCGAAATAGCCAGATAGAATAATGCCCTTATGAAGCGACTTTTACTCATATTATCCTTTTCCTTTCTTATAGTTGCTGCTGCACATGCACAAACCGGCCGCGAAGTTGACGGCAAAGTGGTCGATTCGGCCAAAACTAGCATTCGCGGAGCTGCCGTTAAACTGATCACTGACAAAGGCGATAGCACAGTTGCGGTTACTGACAGCGCGGGCAAATTTGTTTTTACTACCGTTAAATCAAATAAGTTCACGCTCACCATATCGTCGCCCGGTTATCCAACTTTGAGACGGCGTTTCGGCCTCGACACGACTGGCAAAGCAGCCCTATTGGACCCGATCGTTTTAACAAAATCCCGTACGATACGAGCACCTATTGCTACGCGTAGCCAGGCTGACCGCGAAGTTGACGGAACAGTGATTGATTCGACTAAAACGAGCATCCCCGGGGCAACGGTCAAACTCATCACCAGCAAAGGCGACAGCAGCGTTACAGTTACCGACGGTAACGGCAAGTTTGTATTTCCTTCGGTCGGATCGAACAGGTTTACGCTTACTGTAACCTCCCTGGGCTACCAACCCCTGAAACGCCGTTTCGGGCTCGACACATCGAATAAGACGGCAATACTGGACCCTATCATATTGAAATCTGATGCCAGGCTGCTTTCAGGCGTTACTATCGTAGGTATCAACCCGGTGGTTCTCAAGGAAGATACCGTTGAATATAAAGCCAGCGCTTATAAAGTAAGAGAAAACGCACCTGTTGAAGACCTCATCAAAAAACTGCCCGGCGTGGATGTTGATGTGAACGGTAATATTACCACCCAGGGCAAACAGGTGACCAAAGTGCGCATAAACGGTAAGGATTTTATGGGTGGCGACGTGCAGGCGGCAACGAAAAACCTGCCGGCCGACATCGTAGAAAACATACAAATGATTGATGACTACGGCGACCAGGCCGCTCTTACCGGGATCAAAACCGGCGAACCCGATAAGATCATGAACATCACTATCCGAAAGGACAGAAATTACGGTTATTCATTACAATCGACTGTTGGGGACGGTGAGGATGCTTTGCCGGCAAGCCAGAGTATCCCTGATCAGAACCGCTACCTGGGTACGCTCAATTTTTTCCATTTTAGCGGCGACCAGCAAATCGCGGTCCTGGGAAGCGTAAACAACACCAATGTGAATACGTTTTCATTCGGTTCGCCCGGTGGCGGGGGCGGTGGTGGTTTCGGCGGCGGCGGCGGCCGTGGCAATGCCGGCCGTGGCGGCGGCGGTAATGGAAGCCTTATAACGAACCAAAACGGCATCACCGAGGCGCACTCATTGGGAGCTAACTTCAGGGATCAATGGGGCAAATATCTTTCAGTTTATGGCAGCTACAGTTTTGCCGATAATACTACTTCAACCAACAATACCAACCTGCAGCAAAACTTCAACCCGGTAAACCCGAGCGTACAGAACCAAACGAGTGCCGAGGTTGACAGAAATACGAACCATCGTTTCACGTGGAACATGGAATATAAGCCTGATACCGTCAACTACCTCAAGGTGACCCCCACTTTTTCGTACGCGGGCACCAATACCAGGGATAATGAGAATTCGAACCTGGCCCGTACAAGAGACACCACAGCGTATAATTCACTGTCAACCGGCCATTCACAGTCGCCGACCTACGGCGTCATTGCTTTATATAACCGCAGGCTGGGCCACAGGCGCAATTTCAGCATCAATGCTAACTTCAGCTCCTCGACCAATAACCAATATCAAAACCCGACTTACGATTATATCATAGGCACGCCGACGGCGCCCACCTATCAAACCATCAATACACACAGCCATACCAATACTATCGGAACAACGCTTTCATACATCGAGCCGCTCGGAAAAACCACTTACCTGGAGTTAAATTATTCCTTCAGCCATGCGATGACCGATAACAATAAAAGCACCGATACCGCCGAATTGAACAACCCGCTGATACCGCTGGTTTTTGACGATTCGCTCAGCACCAACTATAATTACACATTCACGACACACCGTATAGGCGTCAATTTCAGGGACGTAAAAAAATCCTATAACTTTACGCTGGGTGTTGCAGCGATGCCGTCTTACCTTGACGGCTATTCGCCCCTAACCAATGCTACCACGCACGAGAGTAACTTCAATATCATACCAACTGCACGTTACGTCTATAATTTTTCGCGCAGTCAGTTGCTCAGCATCAATTACAACGGCTCGAGCAGTTCGCCTAACTTTACACAGTTGCAGCCAACAACAGATTTTTCTAACGCCTTATACCCGGTGCAGGGCAACCCGAACCTGAAGCCGCAATTCACCAATAGCTTTACCGTACGATACAACAAGTTCAGCTTTGCAACAGGTAATATATTCTTTATCTATGGTTTGTTCCAGCAGATTAACGACCAGGTAGTAACCAATACGATTACTTACCCACGACACTATACACCTAACCCGCGTTTTGACAATACGATCCTGACACAATATCTCAATGCAAATGGCTATTATACAATCAATAGTGGTCTCTTGTGGGCCAAACCCTGGGATAACCGGAAATTTACACTCTATCTGAGGGGTAACGTTTCTTACGTTAATAACGTCGGCTACCTGACCAATATCGATTCGGCCTCGTTCGCGGCCGATATGCAGAAAAACATCTCTAAAAACCTGCAGTTTACTCCACAGGTGCAATTCAGGGTGGATATAACAGATGTTATGGATGCACAATTTATGACCAACTACGCGATCAACCACACCAGCAATTCGGTAAGCAATTCCATTACCAGCGGAACGGCTAACATCCGCACCTGGAACATCGGGCTTAACGGCAAACAATACATTCTGAAAGACTGGACCTTTAGCTATGATTATATCAAGGCTATCAACTACGGCTATGCCCCCGGAATTCCTGTAACCAACCCTAACATATTGAACGTATATCTTGAACGGCGCTTCCTTAAACACAATGCGGCGACTATACGCATCGGGGCGTTTGACCTCTTCAACCAAAATACAGGTTTCACATCCTCAACTACAGCAAGTGCGCTCACCGAATCGCGGGTGAACAGGCTTTCACGTTATTACCTGGCCACTTTCACATTGCGTCTGCAAAAATTCGCCGGTAAGGCGCCAACACAAAATATTGACAGAGGCTTTAGAAGAGGCGATGGCGGCGGACGCCGCGGTGGTGGTGGCCCTGGCGGAGACTGAACTCGTTGATCACTGTTTATTAATAACGCTGTTGATAATGCGCTCCAGGTCGTTGAGATCGAAGGGCTTGGCGAGGTAGGCCTCGGCCCCTGCACGTGTGGCCAGCAGTTGGATATCGCTATTCGCTGAAAAGTAAACGACCGGGATATCCCGCAGTGAATCAGTGTTCTTGAGTTTTTGGGTTGCAACTATGCCGCCTGAATCCGGTATCCAGTTATCCATCAGGATGACACTCGGCCCTATCGCCGATACTTTTTCGGTAATGTTGCCGCAATCGGTAAATATGTGAACCTCCCAGCCTTGCTCTTCCAGCACGTAGGCGCAAATAGAAAGAATATCCTCGTCATCATCAAAGATGATGATCTTGCGGTTGTCGGTTACGTTCATTTAGTGAGGGTCTATAAGTTGTACATTATACACTATAAAACTACAAATGTTTTATTTTTTTTAAATGATTGTGTACGCAATATTATGGCGGCATTTTTTGTAACTTTAAGTTACAACTGAAACAGCGCTTATATTTCAACGTAAGATTTGTTGCAGCCGCATAAGCACAATTTCGTTTTTATATCTTCTTTGCCTGGAAATATGCCGTTATTAGCCAGTATCTTGATATGAGAAAAAATACTGTCACTCAAGAAAATTTGCAGGGCGAAATGCGCGAGGATGAACATCATGTGCTGATGGATTTCTTCAATGCGCTCGATGAGGTGTTCTTCACGGTAGATATGGTGAATTTCCAGGTGATGAGAATTTCTGCCGCCTGCGAAAAGCTATTCGGATATACTCAAACTGATTTCCTTTCTGATCCTACTTTCTGGATCAACATTGTGCATCCCGAAGACAGGCACATTGTTGATTCCGAAGATAAGATGCTTAGACAGGGCAAGAGCGTTTGCAACGAGTATCGCGTGATCCACAAAGATGGCAGTCTGCGCTGGGTGGAAAACAAAGTGATCCCTATACTTGACCCCGACGGGACGCTACTGCGCCTGGACGGGGTAACCAAGGACATTTCCGCCCGGAAAGACGCGGAAGAAAAGCACAGGCAAAGCGAGGCACGTTTCAGGCAGATCGTAGAAACTGCGCAGGAAGGCATATGGACTATCGATGCACACGAAAAGACCAACTTTGTAAATAAAAAAATAGCAGACTTGCTGGGATACACTCAAACGGAGATGATGGGCAAGGAACTGTATGACTTTATGGATGACGAAGGCAAGGCCTATGCGATAGCATGTATGGAGCGCCGAAGAAGGGGATCAAAGGAAAACCTGGATATCCGCTACAAAACCAAAGATGGGCGGGACTTATGGGCAAACATTTCCGCTAACCCAATACTTGATGAGAACGGCGATTACGCCGGCGCACTTGCCATGGTAACGGATATTACGCAACGCAAAATGGATGAAGATGCATTGAAAAAATCGGAAGCCAACCTGCGCACTATTTTTGATAACACGGATACGGCCTATGTACTATTCACAACCGACCTCATTATTCAGTCATTCAATTCACTTGCCCAGAAAT
Source organism: Bacteroidota bacterium (assembly GCA_018266935.1). Lineage (GTDB taxonomy): Bacteria > Bacteroidota > Bacteroidia > Sphingobacteriales > Sphingobacteriaceae > Mucilaginibacter. The sequence goes on from JAFDZL010000443.1 coordinate 6,700, forward strand.
TTTCCGAAAAGCTGAACCGAAAAAAATTGATTCTGAATCATTCGATACAGGAATATTTTGCAAAGGATAGGTGGCCCTTCATACGGGAAACACTTGACCGGGTAGCCAATGGGGAACCGGTAAGTTACGAAATAAGTTATACCATTGAAGACGGATCGGTAAAGTGGCACAACATCCGTTGGCTGAATGTGAAAGAGGGCACGGGTAAAAACTCAGGCTTTATCCTGGTTAATAAAGATATTACTGAAGCCAAAATGGCCGCGCTTGAGCGCGAAAAGATAACGTCGGACCTGATACAGCGCAACAACGACCTCGAGCAATTCACTTATATCATTTCGCACAATATGCGGGCACCGGTTGCCAATATAATTGGTCTTACGGATATACTGACGGAAAATGAACTCGACGAGCTGGTGCGCAAAGAAGTGATAGACAAAATAGCCAAATCCATAAAAAGCCTGGACACTGTTATCCAGGACCTTAACAGTATTTTACAGGCACGCGAGCTGGCTTATGAGAAAAAAGAACAGGTCAATTTCCAGGAACTGATGGATGCTATAAGCTCCAGCATTCACAATACTATAGTGAATGACGGTGTCCAGTTCCGTTATTTTTTTGACGAAGTAGAATCTGTTTTTACTGTCAGAAGCTACTTATACAGCATATTTTATAACCTGTCGTCGAACAGCATCAAATATCACAAGAGCGGCGTGCCGCCCGTTATCACCATCAGCAGCCGTAAGATGAAAAACAAGGTCGAGCTGCGTTTCAAAGATAATGGCAAGGGCATCGATATGCGCAAATATGGGTCACAGGTGTTTGGACTATATAAGCGTTTTGACAACAGCGTGGAAGGGAAAGGAATGGGGCTTTTTATGGTTAAAACGCAGGTGCAGGCACTCGGTGGTACTATACGGGTAAAAAGTAATCCCGGCGAAGGAACGGAATTCGTAATACAGCTGCCTTTGTAAATTCAAATAACTAATAACTTATAAATATGGATCGTCGAGATTTTTTACAATTATCCGGGTTGGGGCTGCTTGGCGCTATGACCCCGGGAACAGACTTATTCTCAGGCATTGGACAGCCCGCTAAAAAAGCGAGATTATCCGTCCAGTTGTACACCGTCAGGGACCAGATAGCGAAAGACCCTGCAGGAACGTTGAAACGGATTGCCGATATTGGCTTTAAACACGTGGAAACCGCTTTCTGGCCGCCGAATGTCAGTTTGCAGCAGGCGGCTAAATATATTAAAGATGCCGGGTTGTCGGTCTCTTCGTCGCATATAGAATTGCCGATTGGCGAGAAGGCGCATATCATGCTCAATACGGCCAGGGCCTATAACTGTAAAAAAATGATATGGCATGGCTGGCCTGAAGATCCGCGTTACAGCAGTTTGGCTGGTACAAAGGCATTGGCTGCTATTTATAATGAAGCTTACAAATTCGCACATGGAAACGGACTTGAATTCGGTCTGCATAACCATTGGTGGGAATACCGGAATAAGGTGGGCGGAAAATTCGTTTATGAGGTTTTAATGGAAGAAGTAAACCCCGGCATATTTTTCGAGATCGACACGTATTGGGTAAAAGTAGCAGGCCAGGACCCGGCAGCCATTGTAGCTAAATGGGGCAAACGCGCCAAAATGCTGCATATTAAAGATGGTCCGGCCCGGTGGAGCGACCAGCTGCCCAAAGACATTGTAGAGCCGATGACCCCGGTAGGCCAGGGCACGCAAAACTTCCCGGCTATCGTCAAAGCCGCAAACGGCAACACTGAATGGATGGTGGTGGAAATGGACAAGGTGAACGGGGACGTGTTTGAAGCCTTGAAAGAAAGCTACGACTACTTAGTGAAGAACAAGATGGTACAAGTGGCCTAATGACTGCGGGCTCGTTTAAAATAACCATACACATGGTTGCAAGTCTAGACGGCTTTATCGCCAAAAAAGACAACAGTGTTTCGTGGTTTGAAACGACTGATCATTATGAAAAAGGAATTACTGTCTCCGGGCCGGATATCCAGGAATTTCTCAAAACCATCGACTGCTATGTCATGGGTTCACGTACCTACGAGCATGCTTTGGAACTTTCCAAATCGTACGGCTGGGCCTATGGAGATATCCCGACCATGGTCTTAACCCATCGCACCCTGCCTATTGAACGATCCAATATTGAATTTTATTCCGGCGACCCCGAAAAATTAGTGAATGAGCTCCTAAAGCAAAAGTATAGGAACGTATGGCTGGTGGGCGGGGCGGATCTCGCCAAAGATTTCATTCGTTTAAAGCTGGCTGATGAAATAAGGCTATCCATTTTGCCCATTATTTTAGGTAACGGCCTGCCGTTTTTCGATCATATAGGACTGGAACAGGCGCTGCACCTGAAAGATGTCACAGCTTATAAAAGCGGGATGGTGGAGTTGTGGTATGAAATAAAAAATAGCTAAGGGTAAGCGTTAATTCCTGCAATCAAATTATCATAGCCATTTTCTGCTGATAAAACGCTGTCACCACTTTTATGATCCCTACCCTGTAAATTTGTTTTGTAGCTTTCCTTGAGATAAGGGATCGGTAGTTCTCGCTTCAGCTAACATGTTTAAAACCAGTTCCAAATTGTGTCCGCCACATCGGTTTCACGAAATTTTCCATCGTGAGATGGCATTTTCAACTGTCCGGTTTTTTCGGACACTTCACTTCCTTCCCTGGTTAACTTGGTTTTCAAATCCGACCAATATTTTCGCGGTCGGTCAGAGCCTGTTAGTATTTGAATAATATCTACGATACTGAAATACCACTTCTCCTCCTCCTCGTTCCAAATAGTGCGAACTTTTTTGCTCTCAAATAATTTTATGGCTGTTTCTTGTTTCATGGTTTAATCCATTAGTTTTTCGCCTTTGTCCTGTTCTTAATAGCAAAAAAAATCACCCCGCCCAGCCCTCTCTATCCAAACTCCTGAAATGTATGGCTTCGGCCAAGTGTTCCAGCTTGATCTCATCGCTTCCGGCCAGGTCGGCTATAGTGCGCGATACTTTCAAAATGCGGTCGTAAGCACGGGCACTGAGGCCCAGTTTTTCCATCGCTTTTTTGAGCAGGGTTTGCCCGGCGGCGTTGATCTTGCAGATATCGCGCACCAGTTGCGGGCTCATCTGCGCGTTGGCGTGCAGTTCTGGCTTGTTGCCAAAACGCTCAGTCTGCCGATCCCGCGCCTGTATTACCCGTTCGCGGACAGCTTCGCTTTGCTCGGCGATGCGGTCGGACGCGAGCTCCGAGAAATTAACCGGCGTCACTTCTACGTGCAGGTCGATGCGGTCAAGTAGCGGACCGGATATTTTTGCTAAATATTTCTGCACCGCGCCGGGCGGACAGGTACATTCTTTTTCCGGGTGGTTATAATAACCGCAGGGGCATGGGTTCATACTCGCGATCAGCATTACGTTCGCCGGGTAGTCAACAGTTAATTTGGCCCGGGAAACCGTTATCCGGCGTTCCTCCAGCGGCTGTCGCATTACCTCAAGCACGCTTCTTTTGAACTCTGGAAGCTCATCGAGAAAAAGCACACCATTGTGCGCCAACGATATTTCGCCCGGCTGCGGGTTGCTGCCGCCGCCGACCAAAGCAACGTCGCTTATGGTATGATGCGGTGACCGGAACGGTCTTACCGTAACCAGCGCGTCCCTGACCGACAATTTACCTGCAACAGAATGTATCTTGGTTGTTTCGAGCGATTCGTGCAACGTTAACGGCGGCAGAATGGAGGGCAGCCTTCGCGCCAGCATCGTTTTCCCGGCGCCGGGCGGACCGATCAATATTACATTATGCCCGCCTGCGGCGGCTATTTCCAAAGCACGCTTGATATTTTCCTGCCCCTTTACTTCGCTGAAATCGCTGTCGTAATTGCTCAGGCTATTGAAGAATTCTTCACGGGTGTTGACGACCTCGGGCTTTAGTTGCACATCGCCATTGAAAAAGCCGGCCAGTTCCCTGATGTTTTCAACGCCATAGACTTCCAGATCGTTTACAATGGCTGCTTCGCGGGCGTTTTGTTTGGGCAGGATAAAACCTTTGAAGCCATCTTTCCTGGCTTGAATTGAAATTGACAAAGCGCCTTTTATGGGCTGCAGACTTCCGTCTAATGAAAGTTCGCCCATAATTACATATTTGTCTAACTTTTCCGACTCAATTTGGCCGGAGGCAGCCAGGATGGCGGCGGCGATCGTAAGGTCATAAGATGAACCTTCCTTTTTGATATCGGCGGGCGCCATATTTACGATGATCCGCTGACGCGGCATACGAAAACCATTAGTTACCAGGGCCGATTCAATCCTTTGCCAGGATTCGCGCACCGCATTATCCGGCAAACCGACGATAGCATAATAAATATTTCCGCCACTGATATTTACCTCAACGGTAATTGTCATGGCTTGTATCCCGTAAACCGCGCTTCCAAAAGTTTTAACCAGCACCTGTGATAAAGTTAATCAGGGTGAAAGATAGAGAATTTTGGCTGCGATAAAAAACCGCTATTTCAGGAAATCTCCGTCTATGATCAACAGTTTTACATTTTCCTTGGTGACTGAGCGATGCGAACTTAATTCATCGGATACGATATAGGTCATCCCCTTTGTCAGGGTAAATGCTCCACCATCTTCCATCTCGCTCACCAACTCGCCTTCAAGACAATGCACGATATGCCCTTTCCGGCACCAATGGTCGGCAATGTAGCCTGCCGAATATTCCACTATCCTGACACGCAGCCCCGGGTATTGCAACGTTCGCCACAGTGCTTCGCCCGAATCACCAGGATGAACAGTCGGCTTGATCTGCGACCAGTCAATGGTCTGAAATTGTATATCGCCCATATTTTTGCGGAATTACCTCACCGTAAAGATAAGGAAACCGCAGATGAGGATGACATGTAACAGCACCACAAAGGCCAGCAAGTTGCGGCTGTGCCGGCTGATTATGGTCAGACGCTGATCGACCCGCCTGAGTAACCTGTTATTGAGGAAAATGAAATGGTTAAGAATCAACAGTATTCCCATCGCCAGCAATATTCCGATATGCATGGCCGGATTTACTGACATAAACCCTGCATGAAGCAAAATATCAATAGCAAGCAAAATACCGGTAAGCAGTAAGATCATTAAGAAGCTGGCGTTGAACAGCGCCTTGCTTTGCGATACTTTGCCCTGACCGAAGTTTCTGAACGTCCACCTGTAAAACGTTACATAAATGGACTGATAAGCGCGTAACATGACTGAAAGTGTTTAAGGTTTGTTTATACCTCTTAAACGTTCAGCGCCAGTTATTTGGTGTGGTTAATTACCTCAAAATGATATGCGAAAAGCACCGGTTTTTTGCGCTGCTTAATTACCCTTAACCAGGTCAAATTCAGCAAGTAAGTTAACATTGGGATCGAGTACCACCGATGCCGGCGCGTTTGCCGATGGCAGCTGATAAGTTGAGAATTTATCCTTAATGTCTATTTTATGAATCACGCCATCAATAGAAACATCCAGCGTACATTCATACACTTCATTTTGAATTTGTCCGATTTCCAGGTTTACAACCTTTTCGCCCGGGTCATAGCGCCATTTTACCGACAAATGCGGGTGCCCGGGTGTATAAACCCATTGTTTGAAAAATTGTGTGAGGTCCATGCCGCTTGCGTTCTGCATTTCGGCTTGCAGATCGGCGGTACTGGCATTGCCGCCATCGTATTTTGCATAGTAGCTTCGGATGCCGTTCCAGAACGCTTCTTCGCCAAGTTTTTTGCGCAGCATGTGTAATACCCAGCCGCCTTTCTGGTAACTGTTGGCATTCAGCAACTGCATAAAATTGTCTTTCACCGCCGTATCAACAACAGGTGTGAAGCGTTGCTTCTCGAAGTCGAAAACGGCCTTCCTGTCGTCTGTCAACCGTTGCTTCAGGATATCTTCCCCGTATTTGTTTTCAAGATACACGTTGGTCATGTATGTGGCAAAGCCTTCGCTCAGCCATAGATGCGCAAAGCTGGTTTCGCTGGCCGCGTCGCCAAACCACTGGTGCGCTATCTCGTGTGCCATCAGTTCCTCGATGCTTTTATCGCCAACCGAGTTCTCGAAATAAAAAATACAGCTGGCATTCTCCATCCCGCCAAAAATGGTTTTAGACTGCACATTGGCCAGCTTCTCGTAAGCAAAAGGACCGATCTTACCGATGTAATATGCCAGTATCTCTTTTGCTACCGAATAACTGCCGAAGCCTACTTCCTTATTTTCGGGGAAGACGTAGGTATATACAGGTATCTTATCGACATCGCCGGTATGATCGATGGCAAAATCAGCCACACCGATCACTATCACCTTGGTTGGCAGCGGTGCCGATTCTTTCCAATGCGTCTCTTTCATCCCGCCCGACACCGTGGTCTCGCTGATTTTTGCCCCATTGGAAACTACCTGGTAGTGGCTTGGAGCGACAACGGTGAAATCGACGGTGGCTTTATCCGCGATATTGTCAACACAGGGCAGCCAGTTATGGGCGCGGTTTGGCCAATTGTCGCCAAAAAATGTGCGGTGACCGAATTTGTTGGTGGATATGATCAATCCATCAGCCGGGATACCCTGGTAGGATATGCTATAAGTTTGCCTGGTGCCTGCGCGACCGGAGCTTTTTATTACTATCCTATCATTATATTGTTTAAACTTAACCTGGCCGCTCTTATCTGCGACGGCGCTTACGGTCATACCCTTGCCCGTATTGTTCTGCTTTACCAAATCAAACGCCACTGAATCGGTCCTTTTGAGAAACCTAACGGAAATATCTGCCTTGCCCCGGATAACATTGTCCTTATCGTTCAAACGGATATTGAACCCATAATGCTGCACATCGATTGCAGAGCCGGGAACTTGTGCCTTGGCCGAAAAGAAGCCGATCGAAATAGCTATCAGCAGGATCGAGTTTTTCTTAAGCATATGTTTTTATGTTGCAAAGTCTTATCTGTATTATTTTATTCGCTTCAGTTCTACTTCGTTCCCGGTAGATGCCAGTTCATAAAGCTGCACCCGGTTCAGGGTGTCGGTTAGTGAAAAGCTGAGTTTGAAGTCCTGCCCGCTTTTGCGCGTGCCGCTTATGATAAAAGGCAAGCCCGAGCCATTATACCTGATTTGTTTAAGGTGCATCGGCAAAGAGTTGGTCACTTTAACGTCTCCTTCCAAAACCCTTATCTCATTGACATCGGCCGGCCAGCCGGTGTTAGACAAGTATATGCGCACGTCTTCGGGACCGCCGTAATTCTGGGCATATTGCAGTTTTATATTTGGCATAAAATATGACTCTATTTTTCTTATGCCGTATTGAATATCCCCGATCTTTATACCAACCGTATCCGACGATCCGATCTGCCCGGACTTGACAGCTTGTTCCAGGGACGTTTTGCTATAGGTATAATGCTGCAGCGTGGCTTTGCTGTCGTTATACTGATCTTCAATGCTTCTTTGCGAGACATCATCGTAGCTGTTCACCGATACAATTTTTGAGAAGGTGATGGAAGCCGGGCTCACCTTATCGACCTTTAAGTAGACCTCCACATCGCTTGAATTCATATAAGGATCTTTTGAAATCCTGATCAGTTGAAAGACGGAGTTAGTGTCTACACTACTTAATTTTTCTACGAGCGCATCCGCGTTTTTTTGTTCCTTTTTCTTAAATGTATAGTGCTCGTACTGCTCTGCACCAAAATTGCCCAGTAAATAAAGGCTCAATAATACCGGCAACAGGAAGAAATAAGAAGCGCCGCGTACGCCGGTTCTTTTTTCCCTGACCACCACGGTATTGCTGAAGCGATCGTGCCAGCCGCTGGCGCTGAAAAACGAAAACGCTTCAAAAGGTATAAACCTGCTAAAGGTTCGACCCGTTATAGTACCAAAACCCGGCTTTTCACCGTCCCTGGTAAGCACGCGCGATTCCGTCAGCAATTTGGCCGGGGTGGCGCCGAACAGGCTTTCAAAGAAGATGTAATAGACCAGGCGGTAGAGGCCCAGTAAGATCGCAAGCGTCAGACGTTCGCCCAAAATTGAGGCTATCTGATTCAAATGCAGCCTTAGCGACTCGATACTTGCCAGCATGTAGATGTTGACCGAAAAGATCAGCATACACAAAAGCGTATCCACTACCAGGTGGAACAGGCGCTGCCACAAACTATCGGGAATGAGCACTTCCATCGTCGTATCGCCGTATTCAACGTGCTCAACATCGGGCGCTTTTTCTTCCTTAAATTGCTTCAATATCCACCACGATAGCAGGAACCAGCCCGCGTCGATGAGCATGTAAATGATGCCCCACATTACGCCGTTGGTTCTTACGATATCGGGTATCCTTCCGAGAAGCGAAACAAGATAAACCAGGATGAAATATGTTTTTGATATTATGATGAGCGAAAAAACAAAACGGATAAGCCGCGATTCGCGGTATTGGGATGTTACATACAATATCGCTCCGATGAGCAACAGAATATAGGCTGCCAGAACCATGCCATTCATGTCGAATACATGCAGGTATTCATTTCGTAACCAAACCAGGTAAACGGAGTTTCCGATATCCCTGAGCACTACGGTATACCAATGGTCGTTGCCTCCAGGCCATATTGAAAAGAAGCCCAGGATTGCGGTAAGAAACGCGACAATTGTAATTTTTTTATGATCGGCTGGTTTTGGCATTTAAGGTCTTGTATTTCAAAAATAATAAAAAGGCCGTTACATCTTCAATGCAACGGCCCTTTAAAATTTTACGTGATCATTATCTCGGCATGCGGCGCATCATATTGGCCATGGCCGCCGGGTTGCTCATCTGCTTCATTACCTTACGCATATCCTCAAATTGCTTGATGAGACGGTTCACTTCATTGATGTTGGTTCCTGAGCCTTTGGCTATGCGATTCCTGCGGCTTTGATTAATGGAGTCCGGGTTCTCTTTTTCATACGGCGTCATCGACTGAATAATGGCCTCGATGTTTTTGAACGCGTTATCGTCGATCTCGACATCCTTCATCATTTTACCTACACCAGGTATCATGCCCATCAGATCCTTCATGTTACCCATCTTTTTGATCTGCTGTATCTGACCGTAGAAATCGTTAAAATCGAACTTGTTCTTGCGGATCTTCTTTTGCAGTTCGGCAGCTTCTTTTTCGTCGAATTGCTGCTGTGCGCGCTCCACCAGCGAGATCACATCGCCCATGCCCAGGATACGCGAGGCCATACGGTCGGGATGGAACACATCCAGCGCTTCCATTTTCTCGCCCGTGCCGATGAACTTGATCGGCTTATCGACCACCGATTTGATCGACAGCGCCGCACCGCCGCGGGTATCGCCGTCGAGCTTGGTGAGCACCACGCCCGTAAAGTCAAGACGATCGTTAAACACTTTAGCCGTATTCACCGCATCCTGGCCGGTCATGGCATCCACCACGAACAATATCTCGTTCGGATTAGTCGCCGCCTTTACCTGCTCTATTTCTTTCATCATCGCCTCGTCGATCGATAAACGGCCTGCAGTGTCTATGATGACCACATTATTGCCTTGCTGTTTGGCCAAAGCAATGCCTTCTTTGGCTATCCCGATGGGGTCCTTCGATTCCAGGTTGGCGTAAACCGGGATGCCGATCTGTTCGCCTAAAACTTTCAGCTGGTCAATAGCGGCGGGGCGGTAAACGTCGCCGGCTACCAACAATGGTTTTTTGTGCTTTTGTGTTTTTAAGAAATTAGCCAGTTTACCGCTAAACGTGGTTTTACCGGCACCGTTCAAACCGGCAATCAGGATTATGGTGGGGGACGCGGACAAGTCCAGTTCCGACGCGCTTCCGCCCATCAGGGCGGCAAGCTCGTCGTTCATGATCTTGGTGAGCAATTGCCCGGGCGAAATGGCGGTAAGCACATTCGAACCCAAAGCCTTTTGCTTCACATCATCAGTAAATGTTTTGGCGGTTTTATAGTTAACATCGGCGTCCAGGAGGGCCTTGCGGATCTCCTTCATGGTCTCGGCCACGTTGATCTCAGTGATCGTTCCCTGCCCCTTCAGGACCTTAAACGCCCTGTCTAATTTATCGGAAAGATTTTCAAACATCCTCTTTGTAACACAATTAAGGCTGCAAAGTTAAGATTTTGATGTGATTTAAAGAGAATTACTATCTGCCCAGCCAAACCTTCCTGTAAAAATATCTGCCTCCGGGGTCAGTAGTGCTGCCGGTTAGCGTGATGTACTTGTAGGGATTAGAAGGCTTTGGATAAAACACTACTGTATTGTATAAAAAGGCCGCCATAGATATCGTTGTATCACTTGTAATAGTAAAGTTCGACGTATCGATGCTGTTGCCTTCTTTAAGGTAGCATTTGCCCGCCGGGCTGAACTCGAGATAATCGCCTGCCTGACCGTTGTAAACCGAAGAGCCCGGAGGCAGCGCGGCGCCATTCCAGGCTGAATCTTTCAGCATATTCCACTTACCATAGATGTTCAGGGGGTAAACCGGCGTGTTGCCATTCTTTTTGCAGCCAAAAAGCGCAATCCCGATAATGGCCAAAATCAGTAAATAAAAAGATTTCATGCCTCGAAAAAGTTTATTAATCTAATATACGCAACGAGTCAGCGTAACGCAACAGCAGGAATTTAAAAATGTTTTACCTGGGGCTAAGGGAAGGTATAAGCCACCCCCATGGAAATGCCTTCCGTGGCCTGCGGGGCCTTGGCGGTGTTTTTGTCGTACAGGAAGGTACCGTTCATGCTCACATTTACCAGTCTGTTCACCTTGGCGGTCAGCGTGGCATCAATACGGTGTGTAATGTAAGCAAGTGGCTGTACATAGGGTATAAATACGGCATAACGAGCGGTTAGGTGCAGGTTTTTGGCAATATCCTTATCCACTGTGCCCACACCCTGAACGGCCAGCTGATTGTAAAATGTATGCCCGGGTTTCACGCCATAGTTTTGGGGCAGGTTTTTGTAAATGTTGGTGTCCAGCAAGAATGTCTGCTTCGCCGTACCGGTGCCTATCCGCAGATCGTAAAACTTGTTCGGCTTGTATTCGAAACCAACGGATTCCGTCAGGTAACCCGGCGCCATAAAGTTAGAGATAATAAGCCCCTGGGGTACGGGATTACCGCTGAGGTCGGTGTAGGTGTAGCCGGCCGCAAACTGCGACTCGAAACTTAACGAACCGAAGAAATACCATTTTTTGGATATTTGGGTTGCTATCTTGTTATCCAGGAAGATGCGGTCGTTCGTTTTGCGCGACCCCTGGCCTTTGGTAGCAGCTATACCATAAAGCAGGTTTGTTTCGGTAGTATAATTCAGCGGTGATTTGTTGTATTCAGCCTTGAAGTCAAAATTCGAGCCTAATGCCACCGCGCTTACCCCGCCGGCGCTCCAGTTGTTGGTAAAAGCGGCCTGGTTAAAATTCAGCCCAAAGATCATGCTCTTGCGCCAATAGCTTACTTTATAATCCAGCAATTCGACGGGTATCAGTTGCTCGCTGATCTGCACCGGGCGCTGGCGCACGGGTAAGGGGTTTTTTCCGGGATCGATGCGGTATTTATTGAGCAGACTGGTGTCGGCCTTGAGGGTATCGGGTTTTTGAGCGAAGGCCGAAGCGGCCAAAAGAACAGCAAGAATTAACCCAAGACCAGTTTTTAACATAGCGCTGCAAATTAACGCAAAAGCCGCGGGTTTTTAAAAGAAACCCATCATATAACAGGATATGCCAGGATTTGTTGTCCGGCGGACAATTATTTCCGTTTCAACTTTGCGGCTTTTTGAGAGGTTGCTGCGACAGCGCCTTTCTATTGCGAAGGTATCTTCTCAGGCTGGTTTTAACATAATTGATGAACTCGTATTCGGTATAATTGGTCACTAAGTAATAGCTCGGGCGATATTTTTTCATAAAGTCAGACAGCTCCTCGCCCTTCAGCCTGGTAATATTGCCTACATAACTTTTATTGAACCGGTAGTCTATTACATTTTGCATGTAGTCCTCCTGGATGTCGTCCCGCACACGGGCTGCATCTTTTCCCTCCCTGCTTACCGATGCCCAGATAGCGTCAAGGTTGATGCCGGCCCCACCACCGGGTACTGTACTAAACGCGTCGGGATTTAAACGCGGACTATAAACTTTACTATATTCTTTCTTAACGGCAGCCAGCTTTTGAAACGGCGTGTGCAGCGAATCGAGGATGGTCACCTCATGCAGCATAATGGCGTTTCGTTTCATGTACACAATAGTGCTGGACAAGCTGGTTACGATCAGCGTATCGGCATGAAAATCCTCTTTGGTAAAAACCAGCTTATCGCCCAATTGGGCGTCTATTCTGAATTCGCCTTTCAGGGTATTGTACCAGGTGCGGCGCGTATTTAAATTCTGGATTATGACGTGGGCCAGGCGGTCCTTGGTGTCCGTCTCAAGTACTATCCCTTCAAAATTTCCCGTAGGCGGCAAAGTCGTCTTATCTTGCGCAAAACCAGAAAGGCATTTCAAAACAAAAAACAACAGCAGTGCCGGCTTCATGATCATTTGCAAACCATGCTCTTTGCTGTGTCTTGTCATCTTTTTTCGCTACTTCGTCACCGTCAGCTTCTGGCCTGGTTTGATCTTATTATCCGAAAGATTGTTTAAAGCCTTAAGATCATCGACGGTTAACCCAAAACGCCGGGAAATGGAGTATAGTGTATCGCCCTGCAGCACGACATAGATTTTACCTGCAGCGGCGGCGTTATCAACCTTATTCGGTTGATTGCCTAAAGCCGCTACAGAATCTTTCAATGCGGTAATGGCATTTTGTTCAATCTGGTTGAGCACGGTATCCTCGCGTTTCACTTTCTGCTGAACCGTTTCCGGGCTATCGTACTGATTCAGGTTGTATTTCTGGATGATGTTGATCAGCAACTGGGCATAGTTCGGATTAGTCGCATAACCCGCTTCTTTCAAGCCTTTAGCCCAACCCACATAATCATTTTTATCCAGCTTGAACAGGCTGGCGTAGTGGGGCCTTTTCAAAAATTCGGAATGGTCGCGAAATGAATCTTCGGCATTACTATAAACCCGGAAACAGTCGTTGTGTTCATCATCGTCCTTATAATAGCCTTTACCCGCCCAGCCGTTGTTGCATTTGATACCGAAGTGGTTGTTGGCCACACGCGCCAATTCACCATTTCCACTACCCGATTCAAATAAACCCTGCGCCAGCGTAATGCTCGCCGGGATACCATACAAATTCATCTCCTGAACGGCTATGCCTTTATACCGCTCGATATATTCCAGCGAGGTCATCGGCTTGAAGCTCGCGATAGCATCGCTGTTCTGCTTTTGAATTTGCTGGTTATTCTGCCGGGCCTCGCGGTTGCTGATGAGGCCATTATGCACCGCGCATGAACTAAATAGAAATGTAGTAAAAATAAGAAGTACGTAAACCGGTCTTTGCATTGATCAACTGGGATTAACGGAACATGATAGTTCCCATCCCAAACTTAAGATTTTATCGATAAATTATTTGACGCTGGCGACAACTTGCGGCTGATCGGCGGGATTTTCGTCAAAAAGATTGAGGTGATACTTGGTGATAAGGCCCAAAACATCCCTCGACCACTTGCGGCTGGCCGCATAGCCGCTTTTCTGTATCCCTTTGGCCCAACCCACATAATCATAGTGGGTTAAGTTCTGGAGGTAACTCAATTGCCGGCGGTTGCTGATGATACGGGAAAAATCCTCGAAAGAATCCATAATCGAACCGTACTTCTTGTATGAAGTAAGCTTCTCCCGGTTATGCACGATCAACACGTGCTTATCCAGGCCCTTTACGCCAAACTGGTTGTTGAACTCTTTGGCTAAAAGACTGTTTCCGCAACCCGACTCGTGCATAGCGACTGCGAGCACTATGCTTGCCGGTATGCCGCTCTCGTGCATGATACGGACGGCGTCGTCTTTGAATTTTTCAATGTAGGATGTAGAGGTGTTCTGCGCCGAAGCTGCTAGTGAACTGATCAACAGGGTCAGGATCAATAGTGTTTTCTTCATGAGCTATTTTTTTCGGATGAGCAGGATGCCGTCGCGTACCGGGAGTATCAGTTTTTCCACACGGTCGTCTTGGGTTACCTGTTCATTCAGTTCGCGGATCGATCGGGTATCGGCGTCGTTGTCGTCGCTGTAAACCTTGCCTTTCCACAAAACGTTATCGATTATTATCAGCCCGCCTGATCTTACGCTGTCTATGACGAGATTAAAGTAATGTAAATTATTCTTCTTATCCGCATCGATAAACACCAGATCATAGCTTTTCTCCGCTATTTCTACGATAATCTGCGCTGCGTGGCCGAAATGGAGCCTTACCTTTTTATCCACATTTGTTGACTTGAAATGTTGATTAAGCATTTCTTCCAGCTCGGTATTGATCTCGATGGTGTGAATCAGGCCATCTTCGGTCAATCCTTCCGCAAGGCAAATGGTGGAATAACCTGTGAATGTCCCTATCTCCAGGATACGGCGCGGCTGAATCATTTTGCTGAGCATGCTGAGCAGCCGGCCCTGGTAATGGCCGGATAACATGTGGGGCTGCAACACCTTCAGGTAGGTCTCCCTGTTGATCTTTTGCAACTCCGTCGGTTCGGCGTCGCAATGATTTTCCAGGTAGAGCTGAAGGTCATGGGGTAGGATCTCCATGGCGGCAAAGATAGACCTTATTGCTTAATATTTAATTTTTTAACACTTTTTAACCTCTTTCCATCCACGATTGCAGTAGAATCACCGCCGAAACCGTGTCCACCAATTCCTTATTTTGTCTTGCCTTTTTCCCCATCCCGCTTTGCGCAATCGCTGCCGAAGCCATTTTGGAAGTGAAGCGCTCGTCAAGCATTTCGATGGGTATTGCAGGGAAAGATTTTTTCAGCAGGTTGACAAACCCTATCACATGAATAGCCGATTGTGAGGGCGTGTTGTCCATTTGTTTCGGCTCACCAACGATGAAACGCTCTACCTGTTCGGTTTGCAGGTACCTTTTCAGGTATTCGACAATGTCTTTAGGGTGAATGGTATCCAGGCCCGTGGCAATGATCCGCATGGGGTCCGTCACCGCTATACCGATGCGCTTGGTACCGTAGTCGAAGGCCATTACTCTCATTTTTGGAGATATGAGATTTGAGATTTGAGATTTGAGACCATATCGGCAAAGATAACACAGAAGCTGGGTTTTTTGCCGACACGCTCAGCTGCTTTCTGCTTTGGTCTTTCCGCTTTCAGCCTCCTTCTCAAATCTCATATCTCACATCTCAAATCTAATTCCTAATTTGCACCAAATGCAGTTTAAACATATAATCGGGCAGGAAGCGGTCAAGCAGCGGCTGATGAACACGGTGAAAGATAATCGGGTAAGCCATGCGCAGTTGTTTTTGGGGCCCGAGGGATCAGGAAGTTTAGCTTTGGCGGTAGCTTATGCGCAATATTTATCCTGCGAAGATCGTCAGCCGGATGACTCCTGCGGCGTATGCTCCTCCTGCCGCAAATACCAGAAATTGTCACACCCCGACCTGCATTTTTCTTATCCTTTCTTTGCCAAAGACAAGAATGACACTGCCCTCACTTTCATCGAGCAATGGCGCGCGGCGCTGCTGGGCAACCCCTATTTGAGTTTAGACAGTTGGCGGGGCTATTTAGATGCCGAAAACAAACAGGCAAACATCAATATCGCCGAGTGCCACCAGATCATCAAAAAACTAAGCTTTAAGCCGTTCGAATCGGCGTATAAGGTGCTGATACTTTGGCTTCCGGAATATTTGGATAAGGAGGGTAATTCGCTGCTGAAGATTATCGAAGAGCCGCAGCCTAATACGTTGTTTTTGTTGGTCGCCCAAAACCAGGACCAGATTTTGAATACCATTTTATCGCGTACTCAACTGGTTAAGGTCCCTGCTTTGACGTATGACGACATTAAACAGGAACTGATGGGAAACCAGCACCAGACCGAATTGGCTGCGTCCGAGATCGCTTACCTGAGCAACGGCAACATGACCGAAGCTCTTGCGATGCTGAACGAGGAAACCAAAAGCTTCCATGGTTTATTTGTACAGTGGCTGCGCTTGTGCTATGCTAATAAAGGGCCTGAACTCATATCATTTGTTGAACAGGCTGCTAAGCTTGGACGCGAAAATCAGAAGAACTTTTTGAAATACGGCATCAGCTTCATCCGCGAATGCTGCCTGATCATGGCCGGGGCCGAAACCCTGGTGCACCTGCCACCGAACGAACTGGACACTGCGCAAAAAATGACCAAAGTGATGAATATGCCCAGCGCCCAGGCCATCAGCGAAGAGCTTGAAAAGGCGCATTATCATGTGGAAAGAAATGCGAATCCGAAAATTCTATTTTTAGATGTATCTTTACAAATTGTTAAAGTTTTGAATTTTAAAACGCTCCCGCAAGGGACTCTATATATACCGAGCTAAATTATGGGATGTGGAAGTTGCTCAACGGGCGGATGTGCGCCCGCTGGCTGCAAAAGTAACGGATCATGCCTTACCAATGGCTGCAGCAAATTGGACGTTTACGACTGGCTATCAGACATGGATATGCCGTCAAATTATAAGCCTTTCAACATCGTTGAGGTAAAATTCAAGGGATCGCGAAAGGACTTTTTCCTGAATAACGACAATATTTACCTGGAAGCGGGCGAACTTGTTGCCGTTGAAACCGCTACCGGCGGTTACGATATCGGTCACGTTTCGGTAACGGGCGAACTGGTGCGCATGCAGATGCAAAAGCACCGCGTGAAGGAAGAAGACGTCGCTAAAAAAATATACCGCAAGGCCACCCCGGCCGACGTAGATAAATGGAAAGCCGCCAAAGAGCTGGAATGGGAAACCATGCACCGCTCTCGCAAGCTGGCGCTCGACCTGGGCCTCTCGATGAAAATAAGCGACGTGGATTACCAGGGTGATAAAACCAAAGCCACCTTTTATTATACCGCCGAAGGCCGCGTGGATTTCCGCGAGCTGATCAAGAAAATGGCCGAAGCTTTCCGTATCCGTATCGAGATGCGCCAGATAGGTATGCGCCAGGAAGCAAGCCGCCTGGGCGGCATTGGCTCTTGCGGACGCGAGCTGTGCTGCTCGACCTGGCTGACCGACTTCAAAACGGTTTCCACATCCGCGGCAAGATATCAAAATCTTTCGCTGAATACCTTAAAACTTGCCGGTCAATGCGGTAAGCTGAAGTGCTGTCTCAACTACGAGCTCGACAGCTATATGGACGCGTTGAAAGGTATTCCGGATAATGTGAATATCCTGAAAACGGAGCGTGGCGATGCAAGACTCCAGAAGACGGATATCTTCAAAAAACTCATGTGGTTTAGCTACCCCATGGACGATACCTGGATACCGCTGGAAATAGACCGGGTGAAAGAGATACAGGAATTGAACAAACAGGGTGTATTTCCTCCCGACCTCGGCGAACCCAAAGAACCCGAAAGCAAGCCGGTAAAAATGCCGGACTACGAGAATGTGGTAGGGCAGGATAGCCTGACACGTCTTGACGAACGCAACCGCAATAAGAAAAAGAAAAACCGCAACAAGAATAAGGATAAGCGGCCAGGCGGGCAGCCTGGGCAAGGGCAGCCGACAGCTACTGTCCAGGAAAAGACAGCTGCAGTTCAGCCAGAAGTTGCGAAGCAAAATACAAACAATCAAAACCCACAGGGCAACAGGAACAGGAACAACCGTCGCAACCGGCCCAACAGGAACAAAAACCGCAATGACCGGAATAAACCCAATGAAAACAATTCATAAGTTACTATTTCTGATCGTTCCGGTGCTGATGGCCATAGGTTGTACGGATCCTAATGGCATCATCGACCAAAACACATCGATTGAGAACCATAACTGGTCGTACGCCAATCGGATAAAATTCCCGGTTAAGATCACGGATGCGACCGCAGCTTATAATATCTATATCAATTTGCGCGTAACCGGCGATTACCGTTATTCCAATATCTTCGTACTGATGCACCGCAGCGGACCAAAACTGAACGCGCTGACGCGTTTCGAGATCAAGCTTGCGGACAAAGACGGGCAGTGGCTGGGCCGTGGTTCCGGCAATTTATACAGCTACCAGGTGCCGCTCATCACCAATTTCAAATTCCCCGCTGCCGGAACTTACCAGTTCGAGATAGAGCAAAATATGCGCGACAACCCCCTGCATGAAGTAAGCGATGTGGGTTTGAGGATTGAAAAAGTCACGCAGTAAACCACCAATAGGAGGTTGGCAAACAAACTTAATCGCGCAATTGCAAATTACCTATGAAACATCACTTCGGCGATTTTTTAGATCGGACCAGTGACTACTGGTCAATTGTTCCAAACATCCAACGGTATGCGTATGATTCCGACGGTATTATTAAGAACAAGGATGAGGTAAAAATCCTGACCATTGGTAAACAGCACGAAAATTGGAAACAAATACTAGAATGCCCGAATCTTGAGGAGTTAACTTTGCATGATCCCAGCAAGGAACAGGTTCAATCAATACGCAAATTGACACAGCTCAAAAGGCTGAGAATAACTTTCTTTCGGACTACTGACATAGAGTTCATAGGCGATCTAAATAACCTGGAAGAACTGATTCTTGAATATGTTTCCGGGTTCTCCAACTTAAACCCATTGCTTAAACTAACAAAACTCAAATCGTTACATCTCGAAAACCTTCGAAGTGTTTCCAACTTTGAAGGATTAAAAGGCCTCAATAGCTTAAGATATTTGCGTATAGACGGTACTGTTGACTGGAGCCAACCCATCGAAAATTTTGAATTTTTGAATGGGTTGCCAAGTCTTGAAGTTTTGTCATTGGGCTTTGTCGTTAATCATTCCCTATTCCCTGCACTCCTGCCAGTACTACATTTAAAGCGATTGAGGAAGATAAAAATTGGGCGGGCAACTTTTCCAACAAAAGAGTATGCATTTCTGCAGGTTGCATTGCCAAACGTTGAAGGTTGTTCCTGGGATTTATGTTGGGATTATGGCGACAATTTTGAGTTTTTAGGTAAACGAGCCGGGTTTGTAAAAAAGAAAAGCCCAAGCGTTAAAAAGCGTTGTGAAGAGTTTATCCGATCATTTGAAGAAATGAAAAAGGAGTCAGAAAAAATCGTAAAAGACGTCCGTCGTTAATTAGGCTTCGGTATTGAAAAAAGCCGGACAATAACCCCTTCTTTTAAAACCTCGTTGCGGGTCCTTTGTTAAAACAGCAGAAGATGCTGCATGAAAAGGTTATTATTCATATTGATCCCGATCGCTTTTGGCTCATCGGCCTGCGTGCATGACGATAGCCAAACCGCATCCGTGGCTTCGTCCGGTGGGAGTTTCAACCCGAAACTGCCTGCAGATTCATCCAGTAACCTGGCGAACGGAACGGCGGCAGGACCTACCGGATTAACAAAAAAGACCGACACGATCCCACAGCCGCTTACCATACCTAATCCTGGCGACACCAGTCAAAAGAAAAATCTTAATCCTCCGCGCTAACCCTAAATAGTCCGATTTTCACCCAAAAAGGCTTTGCGACTTTGTAAAAAAATTGTTATATTGGAATAGTATTCCTAAAGCCTGCACATATGAAAAAATTACTTATCCTTTCGTTGCTGGTGCCTTTAATGGCTTCCGCGCAGACAGATAGCGCAAAATACACCGGATTTATCAAATACTACACCAACGTCATAGCGCAAACACCCAATGATGCTTCGGCCTATTATAAACGCGGCAGCGCCAGGTTCAATCTGAATGATTATAGAGGTTCGATAGAGGATTTCGACAAAGCGCTGTCGATCAACTCCCAATACGAGGAAGCTTACCTGGACCGCGGTCGGGCCAAATACGCGCTGAAGGATAACCAGGGTGCAATAGATGATTATACCCAGGCCATAACATACAAGCCCAACAGTTCAGCCGCATGGTATAACCGGGGACTGGCTAAGCGGCAGCTCGAGGATTTCAAAGGCGCGGTTGCCGATTACACACAGTCGCTGGCTTTGGATCCTAAGGACGAAGACGCTTATAACGACAGGGGCATATCTAAAAAACATTTGGGTGACTATCCGGGCGCTATCGCCGACTATACACAATCCATAGCCATCAATCCGCAAAACTGGAAACCGTATTACAACCGCGCCTATGCCAAACTGGACACTAAGGACCCGCAGGGCGCTTTAGCTGACTTTACCAAAGCGCAGGAGCTAAATCCCGATTATTCTGATATTTATTACGGTCTTGGCGATGCCAAACGGCACTCACAGGATTACCAGGGGGCGATAGAGGACTACACCAAAGCCATTCAGCTCGACCCGAATGCACTGGATGCCTATAACAACCGCGGACTTGCTAAATACAAGCTGAAGGATTATAAGGGGGAAATTGAGGACGATGACAAGATCATTTCCATCGACCCGTCATACTCGCTGGCATGGTACAACAAAGGGCTGGCCAATGAGCAATTGGAAAACTACAGCGATGCCGTCGATGAGTTCAATCAATATCTTAAGCTGGCTCCAAAAGATATTGACGGGTACTTTGAGCGCGGTAACGCCAAATCGAACCTGGAGGATTACAAAGGCGCGATAGATGACTATAATACGGTGCTTTCAACGGACCCCAAATATGTTGACGCCTGGTACAATCGCGGATTGGCGAAAAAGCATTCGCAGGATTTTGCCGGCGCCATAACCGATTACAATCAAACCATCGCGCTCGACCCGAAATACAGCGACGCATATAACAGCCGCGGGCTTGCCGAATATGAACTCAACAAGCGTGACGAGGCCTGCGCCGATTTTAAAAAAGCGATAGAGCTGGGCAATCAATATGCGCCGGATAACCTGAAAAAGTTTTGCAATTAAGGGCTTTGGCATTCTGCTAAATTTCCTACCTTCGTTTTGCTAATATTTTTATCAAAATGAGTGTGGCCTTCCTGATCGTTTCTATTGTTGTTTTATTAATTGCCGTCTGGTTCTTCCTGAATAAGCCAAAAACCGCAGCCGGCATTTCGGCAGATGAATTTACCAGGGTCAAAAGCGAGAATGAACAATTGAAGATAGAAGCAGGCACATTGAACGGCAAGATCAACGGCCTGATATCCGAAAAGGAATCGGTTACATCGCTGCTGAAGGACGAAAAAGAACGGATATCGGCCGAACTTCAGCAAGAGCGGGAAAAATTAGGCCAGGCCAACCAGTCGCTTGAGAATGCCCGGGCTTATTATAAGGCCCAGCAGGAAAAAATACAGGAACAAAAGGCCGAGGTTGAACAGATACGCCAGAACTTCCAGCGTGAGTTTGAAAATATCGCCGCTAAACTGCTCGACGAAAAATCACAGAAATTTGTTGAGACCAATAAAAGCAATCTCGACCAGTTGTTAAGCCCGCTGAAAGAAAATATCAAGTTGTTTGAGGAAAAAGTTGAAAAGGTTTATAAAGCGGAATCGGACGAACGCAACGTGCTGAAAGGCGAGATCACCAAGCTGATGGAGCTGAACAAACAGATCAGCGAGGAAGCCAGCAACCTGACCAAAGCGCTTAAGGCCGACACCAAAAAGCAGGGCAACTGGGGCGAGGTAATACTCGACCGCATCCTGGAAGCATCGGGCCTGATCGAGGGCGAAAGCTATGTGAAGCAAGGCAAAGGATTAAACCTGGTCGATGAAGACGGTAACCGTTTCCAGCCTGATGTGATCATCAACCTGCCGGAAAACAAGCATATCATTATCGACTCCAAAGTTTCGCTCCTGGCCTATGAAAGGTTAGTGAACTGCGAAACCGAAGAAGACCGTGAAGCTTTCACCAAACAGCATATATTATCTATAAAAGGTCATATCAATGGCCTGGGCGGTAAAAACTACCAGGATCTTTACGGCATTAATTCACCCGATTTTGTGTTGCTTTTCATCCCGATAGAATCTTCGTTCGTGATCGCCATCCAGCGCGACCTTGAGCTTTTTGAATTCGCCTGGAACAAAAAAGTGGTGATGGTGACGCCTTCTACGCTTTTGGCTACGCTCAAAACCGTCGCATCCATCTGGAAACAGGAACAACAAACCCGCAATGCCATAGACATCGCCACCAAAGCCGGTGCGCTTTATGATAAATTCGTCGGCTTTATCACCGACCTGAAAAGAATAGGCGATAATCTCGACCGCTCCAAAGAAGCTTATAACGAAGCCTTCGGCAAACTGCAAAACGGTAGTGGCAACCTCATCGGCCGCGTGGAAACACTGCGAAAACTTGGCGCTAAAGCTACCAAGCAGATCGACCAGAAATATTTGGAAGAGGAATAGGGTTAATTGATTACTGTCGTCGAAGACGCGTTCACGACAGCCGTCCCATCCACATTCGCCTTTTCTGATGTTAGCCTGATCGTCATGTTGAAGGTTCCTGTGCTTGATACCGGGAAATTATCTTTTATGCTATAAACCATTTTACCTGCACCAATTCCGGTCAGCGTTACGGCTACTTTCTTTAAGGCAATGTTCATAGTGAACTTTGGCAGGACATCAAAATAGGCTTTCCCGTCAGCTATATTATTCAGCTTATAGGTCACCCCTGCATCTATCTTCAGATTACCGTCCTTACCTTTCACCGGCACGTTAACGGGTATAGTTTGGGTAAATGTGTCACCTGGTTTCATGGGCTTAGTTGGAAACCGTATTTGCTGCTGCATCATCGACATCATTTGCCCCATAGCCTTTTTTGCAGAATCAGCAGCCGCTTTTCCATTGACGGAATCGATTGTCATCCATGTATTGTCGGCACCGGTATGACCGATGATGTGTACTTTTTTCTCGCTTATCATCGGTGGAATAGGTACCTGCTTGCCGTTGGCCATAACATTAAGGCTGTCGATCTTAAGGTCCATTATTAATGGGATTGTATTATCAGAAGCAACCGCCCCGGTTTTAACATTTATGTCAGGACCTAAACCCAATAAAACTGTTGCGGGCTGGGTTATACCTTCATCCTTTAGTTTTTGAAGTACTTCCGGATCGCCGGTAACATTCAAATTCATCTTCATATCAATCGTCCCGCGCATTTTATAATTGCTATTAGGCTGGTATTTAACTTTAAACACCACCGCATCCTGGGCCTTGAGGATAAAGGGCAAACACAATAGTACAAGTACGCAGATCTTTTTCATGGCTTTAACGAATGCTTTTAGTCGTTCTTTTTAAATGCGTTCCATCCCTGCGCCGTTATTTCGTGCACGGCGCCGCTTTTAGTGACCAGGTTTCTGCCTGCAGACGATTCAGTGATATAACCTATAAAACTCACATCCGCAAGATTTTTCATCTTTTCGTAGTCGGCTTGCTTGATCGTAAACAACAATTCATAATCCTCGCCGCCGCTTAAGGCGCAGACCGTTGGGTCGAGATTAAATTGCCGCGCGGTTTGATACGTCATCGGGTCGATCGGGATTTTATCTTCGTAAAGATTGCAGCCTTTATCGCTTTGTTTGCATATATGCAATATTTCAGAAGCCAGTCCGTCCGATATATCGATCATTGCTGTCGGTTTTACACCGATGTCTTTTAATAATTGTACAACATCCTTCCGGGCTTCCGGTTTCAACTGCCGCTCGACGATATAATCCTTTCCTTCCAGGTCGGGTTGAATATTCGGATTTTCGAGGTAAACCAGCTTTTCGCGTTCCAGTAATTGCAGACCTACATAAGCACCACCCAGATCACCTGAAACACAGATCAGGTCGCCTTCTTCAGCGCCATTGCGGTAAACAATATCCTTTTCGTCCGCATAACCCAAAGCCGTTACACTAATCACCAGGCCTTGTAATGACGACGTAGTATCTCCGCCAACCAGGTCGATGTCATATTTCTCACAGGCGAGGTATATTCCTTTATACAATTCCTCTACAGCCTCAAGCGGGAATTTACTGGATATCCCCAGCGATACCAAAACCTGCGAGGCTATCCCATTCATCGCATAAATATCGCTTAGGTTCACCTGTATCGCTTTATAGCCCAAATGCTTCAGCGGTGTATAAGCCAGGTCGAAATGAATACCCTCCAGCAGCATATCGGTTGATACCAAAGCTCTTTTACCGGCAAAATCGATCACCGCAGCATCATCGCCTACACCTTTCAAGGTATTCTTATGCCTGATCTCCGCTCTTTTGGTCAAATGATTGATCAGTCCGAACTCACCCAGTGACTCTATATTGGTTTTCTCTGTATTCTCAAACATAGTTTAATGATTTCACCGATTTTTTGGTGATTACACCGATTAAAGTCCTAATTGCGCCGATATCTCCAACATTCTTTCTATCGGTTTAACTGCTTTTTCTATAATATGTTCAGGAACAGTTACTTCCGGCAATTCATTTTTCATACACAGGTACAACTTTTCCAGCGTATTGCGTTTCATGTGCGGGCAATCGTTGCAGGCGCATTGGTTATTCGGCGGCGCGGGGATAAACACTTTATCAGGGTTATCCTTTTGCATCTGGTGAATTATACCTGATTCTGTCGCTACAATAAATTCCTTTTCAGGGCTCTTTGTAGCATATTTTAGCAATCCCGTCGTCGAACCTATATAATCGGCCATTTTCAATATCACGCTCTCACATTCCGGGTGGGCCAGCAATTTCGCTTTCGGGTGGCGCTCTTTTAACCGGATTATTTTTTCCTGCGAAAATATTTCATGCACCATACAGGCGCCGTTCCACAATACCAGGTCTCTTCCTGTTTTCCTGGCTACGTACGCGCCAAGGTTTTTATCGGGCCCGAAGATGATCTTCTGATCCTTCGGCAGACTTTCTATGATCTGCACCGCATTGCTCGATGTACAGACGATGTCGGTCATCGCTTTCAACTCAGCCGTACAGTTCACATAGGTGATCACCAGGTGATCGGGATAGTTTTCTTTAAACTTCCGGAACAAATGCGGCGGGCAGCTGTCGGCCAACGAGCAACCGGCCTTCAAGTCGGGTAAAAGGACCTTTTTCTGCGGCGATAATATCTTAGCGGTTTCAGCCATAAAATGAACACCGGCAAATACGATGATATCCGCGTCAGTTTTGGCCGCCTGCTGCGATAAACCCAGGCTGTCACCAATATAATCGGCAACATCTTGTATATCAGGCTCCTGGTAATAATGGGCCAAAACAACCGCATTCTTTTCCTTTTTTAAGCGTTCTATTTCATCAAAAAGATCGAGCGAGGGATCGATATATTCCTCGGCGTATCCTTTCACATTTATTTCTTCGAAGGTATCCATTTCAACAATTCAATTAATAACAACACTTTTTATATAAAGAAAAAAACTGTTGTTGTTAGCGTGTTAGTTCTGTTTAAAAAAAGTGATACAAGTCACATTAAAAATAGTTATGCAATTTTTTCAACATAATTTAATGATCCCTTAAAATACAATGAACTGATTTTTAAGGAGATTTATTTCAGCTGTTTTAGTTTTAAAACCTTTTTTGTGAATATTTTATTAGTCTTAAAAGTGTTAATTAAGCGCGAAAGTCGAGGTAAAAGTCGATGAAAAAATGGTGACTAAAACCATCGGGAAGTAACTTTTCAACCTATTAATAATTTATTAATTTTTTTCGTACACAAAATTAACACCATTTAAAGCTCTTTCTAACATAAGCTGTACTTTTACACAACATATACTTGAAAAATGACCAGGAATTGTGATTTTTTGGTGATAGGGTCGGGAATAGCCGGGTTGAGTTTTGCACTGAAGGCGGCGAAGCACGGTAAGGTTCTGATAGTTACCAAATCAAACGAGGATGAATCTAACACGAAGTATGCCCAGGGGGGCGTCGCGGTGGTTGTGGATAAAAAAGAAGATTCGTTCGAAAAGCATATTGAAGACACCTTAATAGCCGGGGATGGGTTGTGTGACAAAGAAACTGTTGAGATCGTGGTTAAAGAAGGACCGGAAAGAATTCGGGAGATCATTGATTACGGGACCAACTTTGATAAAAATCACGAGGGTATGTACGACCTGGCCAAAGAAGGCGGTCATTCCGAATTCAGGGTGCTTCATTATAAAGATATTACGGGTTGGGAGATCGAAAGGTCGCTTCTCGACCAGGTGCACCAAAACCCTAATATCACCGTGCTTACGCATTATTTTGCGGTTGACCTGATCACGCAGCACCATTTGGGTGTTTTTGTGGATAAGTCAACAACCGATATCACCTGTTACGGAGTTTATGTATTGAACACCGTTAATGGACTGGTTGAAAAGATATTATCTAAGGTTACGGTAATGGCCTCGGGCGGAGCAGGGCATATATACTCGATAACTACAAACCCCACTATTGCAACCGGTGACGGCGTAGCAATGGTTTACCGGGCAAAAGGAAAGGTGCGGAATATGGAGTTTATCCAGTTTCACCCTACCGCGTTGTATAATCCCGGCGAATATCCTTCATTCCTCATATCGGAGGCGGTCCGTGGATTTGGCGGGGTACTCAAACGTACCAATGGGCAGGAGTTCATGCAGGAATATGACCCGCGCAAGTCCTTAGCGCCGAGGGATATTGTAGCGAGAGCCATTGACGCAGAGATAAAAAAGTCAGGTGAGGATTTCGTTTATTTAGATATCAGGCACAGGGCCAAAAAAGATATACTGGCGCATTTCCCGAACATTTACGCCAAGTGCCTGGATATAGGCATAGACATGACCAAGGATATGATCCCGGTGGCGCCGGCCTGTCATTATATGTGCGGCGGTATTATGGTTGACCACATAGGGCGCTCATCCATCATGCACCTGTATGCCTGCGGTGAATGTTCATCGACGGGATTGCACGGGGCTAACCGGTTGGCTTCTAACTCGTTGCTGGAGGCCCTGGTGTTTGCGGACAGGATATATAAAGATGCCGTAACTAAATTTAATGAATACGCCATCGCCGAAGGCATTCCCGACTGGAACGAGCACGGTGTAAAATTATCCAACGAGGATATCCTGGTGACGCACAATATACGCGAAATGCAGAAGGCGATGAGTGATTATGTTGGCATTGTGCGATCTGATTTCAGGCTTGAACGGGCGATGCGGCGTTTGCACTTGCTTTATGAGGAAACGGAAGATTTTTATAAAAAGACCAAGCTCTCCGTAAAACTTTGCGAATTGCGCAATTTGATCCAGGTATCTTATATTGTGATTAAATCGGCCATGATGCGGAAAGAAAGCAGGGGGTTACATTATACTACGGATTACCCGGTACATGCCGAGGCGGTGCACGACACGGTGTTTTGAGCTATATGGGATTATTTTCAATTTTTAAGAAGAAGCAGGAGCCGGAAAAAGTAATAATCCCAACAGATGGGATCAAAGCGCTTGCTGACGGGATATTATTTGAAGATGGAGATGTTTTCCTGAAATGGGGCGCTGATATTGAAGCAAGTAAATTCTATGCAAAAAAGGAATACAGGGCCGACCGGGTGATCTATCAATGGGGTGAAAAATCTATTCTGAATGGTTTGAAACTACCCTTAAAAACCGTTTGCTGGAACCATAAGCAACATGGAGATATTAAATCATTTGAATCGGTCGATTTTTTGGTAGAAGGCGAGGCGGCCGAAGGTCAGTTTCGATCTTTGAAGGAACACATTGAAAATATTTTTGGCGCGCCTAAGTCATACGATGACCTGCAGCCGGGCGAGGTGTCGCTGGAATGGAAAATAAAAGCGGTAAAAATAGCCTTGAATTTTTTCAATAAAGAGAGACCTAAAGTGCAGCTGGAAATAGGCTGGTGGTTATAAAAAAGAGCGGAAAACGGGATTCGAACCCGCGGCCTTCAGTTTGGGAAACTGATGCTCTACCGACTGAGCTATTTCCGCTAATTTTGTATCAAACATACCAAATTCATTCAATAATTCATTAAATCGATAATTCAATAATTCATGCCTACGATATTGCCTGTAAATGATAAGTCACCATGCTGGGGTAACGATTGCTTTATCGCTGAAAACGCGACAATAGTTGGTGATGTGGTAATGGGGGATAATTGTTCAGTGTGGTTCAACGCGGTGGTACGCGGCGATGTGCATTATATTAAGATCGGCAACAATACGAATATCCAGGACGGCGCGGTTATCCATTGTACCTATTTGAAAGCGCCAACAAACATAGGTAGTATGGTCTCCATAGGGCATAACGCGCTGGTGCATGGCTGCACGCTGAAGGATCACGTGCTTATCGGCATGGGCGCTATCGTAATGGATCACGCTGTGGTAGAGGATTTTGTGATCATTGGGGCCGGGTCTGTGGTGCTCGAGAACACCGTTTGCGAGTCGGGTTATTTGTATGCCGGCACGCCTGCCAAAAAGATAAAGCCGCTTACCGAAGAGCAAAAAGCAATGCTCCGGCAATTGCCGCACAATTATATCATGTATTCGGGCTGGTTTAAGGAATAAACGGCTCCTTCGGAATCGTTATGGTTTCCTCAGCATCCCAGTTCGAACGGATGGTGATCTCCTTATTATATATCCAGGTGTTTTCAGGATATTGTTTCTTTTTTACATTACCGCTGTCCCATTTGCCGTTGCGGTTTGTGTCATACACTACACGTACAGTGTATTTGCCAATCGGATAGTTCTTGTAGCTCAGTGAGGCGTTCTTCGTGATCGGATCGGTGTGGACAATATTCTTTTTATCGTCAAGCAATTCAATAACATATGCTTTTGAAGTGTCAGGGACAATTACTTTAAGCGCAAGCTGGCCATAATTATCCGGTTTATCTTCCTGGAATATTTTAAGGAGCTTTTTGTTCTTGTCCCCATAAATGTCTGTTAAAGCACCCTCGTTAAATATCAGCTGGTAACGGGTATTTTGCTTCCAGGCATATTTGACTATAAGCTTCTTCAGATTGCCGGTATCTTGTGCGAGGGTGTAATTGGATACGTTGCTTGAATCTTCATTTAAGGTTATCAGTGACTGATCAAAACTTTGTATCGGCAAGTTGGACGTTATAACCAGGTCATTAAGCGGCTTTAATTTGTTATCGATCGAAGTATTGTACTTCAGCAGGAAATTACGGGTATATGTTTCATGCCTTAGCTTATGCAGAGCAATAGTATCAAGCGGTTTGCCATTTTGAAGGAAAGAGACCCTGATAGAGTCGAAATCCATATTGCGCATATAAACGTTAGCCGTGTCTTTGGTTTTACTGAAATCGACAAGTTTCTCGCGGTCGAGCGCCGGCGGGTAAAGTATTTTTACCGACGGATCTTCCAAACTTTTATTAAAGGTGAAAAACATGCGGCCATCGGCTTCAAACTGGTGGGAAACCATTTTGAGTTTCTCCGGTTCCTGTTTAAATAAATTCAGCTGGACATTGGCGGTATCTTTCTTTAAGTGAATTGGGCTTTTCAAAAAGGCTATTAGCTCCGCATCGTTATCATATATCTTGTTGGGGGCGGTTTCTTTCAACGCGTAGATATAGTAGTCACCGGTGTGCAGGTTATTTAGGCTGAAGTTGCCCGCTGAATCTGTCGTCGCAAAAATAGTTGGTCTTTTTTTGCCGAAAATGCTTGTGTCTTGTTTTGGGGTCATCAGCATCACCGTTGCGTCTTTTACTTTCTCTCCGGTCAGGGAATTCTGGACAGTGCCGGAAACACTCAGCGAGTCAATATGCGGACCAGTCGAAAACACGTAGGTAAAATTATTCAGAATGTTTCCTTCGTTTACATCAGCGATGGATTTACCAAAGTTGATCACATAGGTCGTGTTCTTTTGGAGCGTATCCTTAAAATCGACGATGATCGTTTTTTTGCTGACGTGAATATTCGGTGTTTTCTCCTGTGCTGGACTCACCGAAATTTCTGCGGCCTGGTTTTTCAGTGTGAAGAATTCATCAAACTCCAGCCTGATCTGTTTCGCATTAAAGTTGCGGGTCATGTTGGGCGGGGTTGCCTTCACTAATTTGGGCGGGGTCCGGTCGCGGGGACCACCCTGCGGCTTCTGGATGCTTGCACAGCTAAAAATGAAAAAAATGATGCTCAGGAAAGAGAAGATTTTGCCTAAAAAAGCACTCTTTTTATTTAACCCCATTTTTAGCCTTTACAAACGAGTTTGGTGTTTTCGTGAAGATTATCATTAAAAAATAAAAATAATCGGTTTTAAGCGAAATTTATAATTGGTTGATAATCAATATTTTATAACTATTTCGAAATATGAACCATCAAAACCGAAATATCGGATGGCGAAACACCAGATATCCGGGATGCCTGCCCTAAAGTACGCGGTTTTATCTTCATCAACTTTTCGCGAGCTTCTTTCGACAGGGAAACAAGCGAATGATAGTTGAACTCTGGGTTGATCTCTTTATCCTCCATCTTCCGCATCTTTTCTACGATGTCCATTTCCTTCTCAAAATAACTCTCGTATTTGATTTTTATTTCAGCCTGCCCGATAGTTTCTTTATCGTAGTTGTCCAATAATTCATCGAGTGCGTCGTCGGCTTTGCGGAGATCATGCAACGACACCTGCGGACGCGTCACCAGGTTGAAGAGTTTCACATTGTGCGGAAGCGGAGTGGTACCCAATTCCTCGAGCAGGGAGTTGACTGAAGAGGTATCAACTGAGACTGCCTTGGCGTAGGCCACAATGTTGTCCGAATCTTTGACCTTTTGGTTGACCTTGTTCATGCGCTCTTCGCTGATCAGGCCGAGTTCATAGCCGAGGGGCGTGAGCCTGATGTCGGCGTTATCTTGGCGCAGTAATAGTCGATGTTCGGCCCTGGAGGTGAACATGCGGTAGGGTTCCTCCGTGCCTTTGGTTACCAGGTCATCTATCAAGACACCGATATAAGACTCAGAGCGCTTCATGATCAACTCGTGTTTGTCGTTTACCTTTTGATGCGCGTTGATGCCGGCGATAAAGCCTTGCGAAGCTGCTTCTTCGTAGCCGGTCGTGCCGTTGATCT
Organism: Bacteroidota bacterium; assembly: GCA_018266935.1. GTDB lineage: Bacteria > Bacteroidota > Bacteroidia > Sphingobacteriales > Sphingobacteriaceae > Mucilaginibacter. Next base: position 37,649 of record JAFDZL010000443.1, read on the forward strand.
GTCCGGCAAAAAAAAGATTGCTTACCAGCTTAGTTTCGAGGGTGAGATCAAGCTGGGTGGGCGGGAAGTAATCGTATTCGATCGCATAGCCCGGCCTGAACATTTTGGCCTTTTCGAAGCCTGGTATTTTGGTTAACGCGCGGTATTGAACATCCTCCGGAAGTGAGGTAGAGAAGCCATTTACATATATCTCGACTGTGTTCCAGCCTTCCGGCTCCACGAATATCTGGTGACGTTCACGTTCGGCAAAACGATTGATCTTATCTTCGATTGAAGGACAATATCTAGGTCCGAGGCCCTTGATGCGGCCCGTGAACATCGGCGATTTTTCAAATCCTTCTTTCAATGTTTCATGTACCTCGCTGTTGGTATAGGTTATCCAGCAGCAGCGCTGATCGGTTGGCAATTCGACATCGGTAAAGGAAAAGCGACCGCGATCCTCATCACCCCACTGCTCTTCCATTACGCTATAATTAAGGGTTCGGCCGTCGATTCTTGGTGGGGTTCCGGTCTTCATTCGGCCGGCTTCAAAACCCAGTTCGACTAACTGCTCAGTTAAGCCGGTTGCGGCTTTTTCCGCCGTGCGGCCGCCGCCAAAGCGTTTTTCGCCGATATGGATCACGCCATTTAGGAAGGTGCCATTGGTTAAAACCACGGCATCGCATTCTATTTCGAGACCAAGCGAAGTGCGAACACCTTTGATTGTGTTGTTTTTGACAAGGAGCGAGGAGACCATGTCCTGCCATAAATCGACGTTCGGGGTTCTTTCCAACGCCAAACGCCATTCGTCGGCAAAGCGCATCCGATCGTTTTGCGAACGCGGGCTCCACATCGCCGGACCTTTCGACAGGTTGAGCATACGGAACTGGAGGGTGGTTTTGTCGGAAATGATGCCCGAGTAGCCACCCATTGCATCGATTTCACGTACAATTTGCCCTTTAGCGACACCGCCCATGGCCGGATTGCAACTCATTTGTGCGATGGTTCCCATGTTCATGGTGATCAGCAGCACAGATGAGCCAAGATTTGCGGCCGCAGCCGCTGCTTCGCAGCCGGCATGACCCGCGCCCACAACTATCACATCATATTTCCTAAACATTCTTCGTCCATGTTCCACGTGGAACGTACAAAGTTACTTCAATCCTGCGATGTTCCACGTGGAACTTTCAATAATGATATTAATGCAACAAATGCCCAAACGCCTTCCAGTACGATAAAGGGGTAGAAGCGGACCATCCACGAAGCGTAGCAACATACACCGGCGCCAATGAAATTCATCAGGCTATAGAGTTTGCTGCTTGCCGGAAGCCGCTTGTATAAATTGAGCACAAAGGCGATCAGTAAAATGATAACGCCGACAGAAGCGACAATGTCTGAGGCTTTCATTATGATTCGTTTAGTTCAGTCAGTTCCATCCAGCGCAGGCTTTTTTCGTCAAGACTGTCGTTAAGGGTTTGTATTTGCCTTGCCAGGTCACTAAGCTTGTTATGCTCGGTTGATCCTGAGTTCATCTCTTCTGTCAGGACTTTGATCTGTTTTTCTATGCCAGGTATTTCATTGTCCAGCGTTTCAAGCTCTCTTTGTTCCTTAAAGGTCAGCTTGTTCTTTTTCGGCTGAACAACCTTTTTTTCTTGCTTTGGCGCAGCCTGAACACTCTTTGCCTGTTGCTTTTCCAGTTCCTGCTCGTAGCGCCACGACGAGTAGTTGCCGTTGAATATGCGTACCGGGCCATTCCCTTCCATGATGAACAATTGATCTGTTAACTTATCGAGCAGGTAACGATCATGTGAAACCAGCATCAGTACGCCGGTATAGTTCGTTAGAAATTCTTCTAAAACATTTAACGTATCAATATCCAGATCGTTGGTCGGCTCGTCCAATATCAGGAAGTTGGGGTTCCTCATCAGGATTTGCAGCAACTGCAGCCGTTTTTTTTCACCACCACTTAGGTTGGCGATCAACCCGTACTGTTTTTTTGGCGGGAACAGAAATAATGTTAGCAACGCTGAAGCGGTGATGGTTTTACCATCGGCCATGGTTATATAATCAGCGACGCTTTTTACCACATCCAGCACACGGTCGCCGTCATTAAACGTCATTCCGGATTGATGGAAGTAGCCCAGCACCGTTGTTTCGCCGGGAACAACTTCTCCGGTGTCGGGAGATAGTTTCCCCGTAATGAGATTGAGTAATGTCGATTTGCCGCTTCCATTCTTTCCCGCAACACCTATCCGGTCGCCCTTTTTGAATACGTAATTGAAGTCATCGATTAGTTGATGGCCGTTGAATCCTTTGTTTAAATGGTGCAGCTCCAATATCTTGTTCCCCTGGCGCGACGTTTTGACGCTCAATTCCACTTTGCCTTTAGGACCAGCGTTCTTCGTTTTCTCTTCCAGTTCGTAATAGGCATCAATTCGCGCCTTTGCCTTGGTGGCGCGCGCTTGCGGCTGCCGGCGCATCCACTCCAATTCTTTACGCAGCAGGTTTGAGTTCTTTTGAAATTCGGCCTCAGTCACCGCTTCGCGTTCTGCCTTCTTTTCCAGGTAATATCCATAATTGCCCCGGTAGGGGTACATCTTGCCATTATCGATCTCGATGATCTCATTGCAAACATTATCCAGGAAATACCGGTCGTGCGTCACCATCAGGATGGTCTTGCCGCCCTCGGTCAGCAGCTTTTCCAGCCATTCGATGGTATCGATATCCAAATGGTTGGTGGGCTCATCCAGCAGGTAAACATCCGGCTCTTCGATCAGCAATTTGGCCAGGGCCAGGCGCTTTTTCTGACCGCCTGATAAGGTTTTAATACTTTGATTCAGGTGATGAATATCCAGCCGACCTAAAATCGTTTTGATCTTATATTCATATTCCCAGGCATTGAGGTCGCCTATCTCTTCGGTTATTTTGTCGATGGCTTTGGTGTTATCTGGCTCATTTTCAAGCAATTCCTCATAACGACGTATCAGTTGCTGTTGTTTGTTATCCGAATGGAAGATATAATCACTTATGGTATGCGCCTGCTCAAAGGAAGGATCCTGTTCAAGGTATCCCAGGCGCAGATCGCGGGTATAGACTACTTTGCCCTCCGTCGGTAAAAAAAGGCCGGCGAACAATTTAAGCAAGGTTGACTTTCCAGCCCCATTAATACCTACTAAAGCCACGCGCTGTCCGCGATTGATCCCGATAGTTTGATTACTGAACAGCCAGTGGTCATGAAAAGAATGGCCGAGATTTTCTGCTGAAAGATAAGTGCTCACAAATTCGAAATAAAGAATCTGCCATTTCGTCCGATTGATGATCCTTAAACAAAAAAATGGCGTGAATTATTATAATTTTATGTAAAAATACGCATTCTTAGCCTATGGAATAAAAATTGTATGTTTAAACATGTAATTCTAAAACGGTCAAGGAGACTATAAAAACAACATGAAAAAAGTATTTCACCCTGCCGGCGAGCGGGGAAGCAGTGACCTCGGGTGGCTCAAATCAAACTTTTCGTTCAGCTTCGGCCCGTGGTACAACCCGGAAAAGGTGCATTTCGGCACCTTAAGGGTTTTAAACGACGACTGGATAGCCCCCGGGATGGGATTTGGGATGCACCCGCATGACAACATGGAGATCATCACGCTTATGCTTTCCGGCACCGTCGAACACAAAGACAGCATGGGCAATGCAGGACAGATCAAAGCCGGCGAAGTGCAGGTGATGTCGGCCGGCACAGGTATCATGCACTCGGAGTACAACCCTTCAAAGTCAGAAGATACTACGCTGCTCCAGATATGGTTGTTCCCGAAGAAAATGAACATCCAGCCCAGGTATGATCAGAAAAGCTTTACTGACGCCCTGAAGAAAAATGAGCTGACAACCGTAGTTTCGGGCGAAATGGGTAGCGACGCGTTGTACATCAACCAGGATGCAACGTTTTCCATTGGTGATTTCGATGCGGGCAAGCAGATCAGCTATGAAATAAAGAAGCCGGGAAATGGTGCTTTTATCTTCCAGATCGAAGGCGAATCGGGCCTGGACGGCAGCGATCTAAACAAAAGGGACGCTATTGGTGTTTATGATACGAACTCATTCACTATTGAAACCAAGTCGCCCTCCCGTATATTGATCATGGAAATTCCGATGAGATAAGCTGGTCGCCTGTGGTTTGAATTGGTGTTGAGTCACAAACAATTTGATTGTCAATTGTTTATGATTAAAATATCAACCAATGGCAGAACACGCAGCACCGGCATGGAAAAGATGGCTCGAAGAGAGCGGCGACCAGGTCCTTTTCCTGAAAGGGTTTTTCAGGAATATGTTCCGGGGCGGCTTTGAATGGTCGGAGTTTGTACGTCAGTGCTACGAAATAGGCTATAAATCATTTGCGCTGGTGGCTATAACAGCGTTTATCATGGGGTTGGTTTTAGCATTACAGCTAAGGCCAACCCTTGTTAGTTTTGGGGCCGAAAGTACCCTGCCGCGTACGCTGGTCATCTCAATCGTACGCGAAATAGGCCCGGTGATCACGGCTGTGATTTGTGCGGGTAAAATCGGATCCGGTATAGGCGCTGAATTGGGCAGCATGAAGGTGACCGAGCAGATAGACGCCATGGATGTCTCAGGCGCCAACCCAATGCAATACCTGGTAGTAACCCGGGTGCTGGCAACAACCTGTATGATACCGTTGCTTGCCGTCATGGGCCATGTGATAAGTCTGATCGGAGGATATGTTGCGATCAACATCCAGGCTAGCGTAAATTGGCTGCTGTATTACAACAAATGCGTCGGCGCGCTTACTTTCTCAGATCTTCTTCCCGCCTTTATTAAAACCATATTCTTTGGCTTTGCCATAGGCTTTATCGGCTGCTATAAGGGCTACAATTCAAATCGAGGCACCGAAAGCGTCGGCTTGTCGGCCAACTCGGCCGTTGTGGCCGCATCGCTTTGGATATTTGTTATTGACGCTATCGTGGTGCAGGTCAGCAGTCTCCTGCTTTATTGAAATGAAAACGGCCAAACATACTGCGCTCGAAGAAAAACCTGCTTTAAAAAAAAGCGAGGCGGTTATTCATATCAAAGGATTGAAGAAGGCGTTCGGCGAAAACTTGGTGCTGAAGAATATCAACCTCGAGGTAAGGAAGGGTGAAAATGTGGTTGTACTGGGCCGTTCCGGTTCGGGAAAATCAGTTACGATACAATGCATCGTCGGAAAGATAAACCAGGATGAAGGGGAGTTGACTGTCTTTGGCGAAGATGTCGCCTCGCTCAATGAGCGTGAGCTTAAGGAGCTCCGGACCCGGATCGGTTTCCTGTTCCAGGGCGCTGCGTTGTACGATTCAATGACGGTGCGAGAGAATATGGAATTTCCCCTTACCCGAGTATTGAAAATTAAAGACCAGGAAGAGATCGGCCGGCGGATTGAAGATGTTCTTACCAGCGTTGGTTTGATCGACGCGATCGATAAATGGCCGTCGGACCTGTCAGGCGGCATGCGGAAACGGGCCGGGCTGGCGCGGACGCTGATTGTGCAGCCTGAGATCATGTTGTATGATGAGCCGACGACGGGCCTTGACCCTGCCACCTCGCGCGAGATCAGCCAGCTGATACTTGATATGCAGAAAAAATATAAAACCACCTCGCTCATCATTACTCACGATATGGAATGCGCACGCATTACCGCCGACCGGGTGGTGGTCATGCACGAAGGAGAATATATCGCAGAGGGGACTTTTGACGAATTGAAAAATTCAAAGAACGACCTGGTCTGCTCATTTTTTTAACCTACCGCTATGAAAGCTACAACAGGACAAAAAATAAAAATAGGCCTATTCGCACTAACCGGCCTGGCGGTGCTGATAGCCGGCATATTTCTTATCGGGAATAAGAAAGGGTTGTTTTCAACTACTTTTAATGTACATGGTATGTTCAAAAACGTAAACGGCCTCCAGGTAGGCAATAATGTACGTTTCGCGGGGATCAACGTGGGCATAGTTGAAGCCATAGAAATAGTGAATGATACCACGGTAAAAGTTGTGCTTAGTTTAAATCAGGACGTAAAGAAGTTCATAAAGAAAGACGCAAAGATGAGCATCGGCAGCGATGGACTTATGGGGGATAAACTTGTCGTCATATCGCCCGGCGGCGCTGCGACTAACCAGGAGGTCCAAAATGGCGATGAGCTTTCAGCTGTCAACCCATTTGATGTGGACAAGATGATCAAAAAAATAACCGGTATAGCCGATGACGCCGGAAACCTGATAGCCGGCCTGTCACAGATAGTCGATAAAGTCAATCACGGGCATGGAAGTATCGGCAGACTGCTCAATAACGATAAGATTGCCAAAGACCTGGAAGGTACGGTGGCACAGGCTAAAACCACTGTCGCTAAAGCCAATACCACCATTGCCACGGTACATAACACTTCGAGCACCCTCAACGAAGACCTTAAAGCGGCGCAGCATAATATTTTATTGCGCGGGTTTTTCAAAAAGAAAAAGAGAGCGCAGCGAGATTCTATTAAGCGGGTACAGGACTCACTTAAAAAGTTGCAAAAAGACACGGCAAAAAAGACAAAGGGGAACTGAACTAAAAAGCCCTCCGAATTTCAGAGGGCTTAGTTATCAATAAACCTTGTCCCGGTGTTAAAGATACTTGGTCAATTCAGGAGAAAGCGGTGTAACCTGCGAACGGAAACGGTGGATCAGATTGCCATTTTCGTCGATCAGGAATTTCTCAAAGTTCCACTTGATCTCGCCTGTAAAATCCGGATTTGGAGCGCTTGTCAGGTATTTGAACAATGGGCAAATGTCGTCACCCTTAACGCTAACCTTTTCGCTGAGCGGGAAGGTAACCCCATAGTTCTTCTGGCAGAAAGATTTGATCTCGGTAGCCGTGCCAGGCTCCTGCTGGCCGAAGTTGTTAGCCGGGAAACCCACAACAACAACTTTGTCTTTGTATTGGTCGGCGAGTTTCTGCAGTTCGGCATATTGCGGCGTAAAACCGCATTTTGACGCCGTGTTTACGATCAAAACCTTTTTGCCTTTGTATTGCGAAAGGTTAAAGTTCTGCCCGTCGATATTGGTCAGTTTGAAATCATACACCGACGATGGCGCAACGAATAAGAATGCAACTAAGAATGCTAATATTTTCATGATTTAAGAAATTTGGTTTCAGAGGGATATGAGATAAAGTTAGAGCTAATCTTTTACTTACTCTATCTGACTTGTGTAAAATTTCTGACACCAAGATATTGGTCCTCTTTGATGGTCATCTGCTGCTTATCAGCTGCCGTCTTGTCCTTGTAACCAAGTAAATGCAATGCACCATGAATGATCACCCGATGCAGTTCATCAGTCTCGCCGGTACCGAATTTATCGGCGTTCTCGCGGATGCGTTCTATGGAAATAAAAATATCACCCTCGATAACTTTTTCTTTTTCGGAATTATCAAAGGTGATAATGTCAGTGTATGTATCGTGATCCAGGTATTGCTGATTCATCTGCAATAAGTAAGCGTCGGAGCAGAAAATATAATTCAACTCCTGCAGCTTATATCCTTCGGTAGCGATAGTGGATTTAACCCAGCTTTTTACCTTGTTTTTGTTCTTAAGATCGAAATGAATGTCTTCCTCAAAGAAATTGACGGAGGGCATCAGATCTTAAAATGAAGTTCAACTTCATTTCCCGATGCGTTGAAAATGCACTGGTCAGCAAGCTGTTTTACAATGAAAACACCTCTTCCGGTCAGGTTTTCAAGGTTCTCAACGGCAGTCGGATCAGGCAGGTGATCATAATCAAAACCCGGGCCTTCGTCGGTTATGGTCCAGATCACGCGCTTAGGCTCAACTTCGGCATTGATGATCACCTTTTTCTTTTCGTCAAGCTTATTGCCGTGGATGATGGCATTGATAGCGATCTCGTTCAGGCAGGTCATCATATTGGCGAAAGTATCCTCGCTGATATGATGCTTATCGGCAATCTTCTCTATAAGTTCTTCCAGCAAAGTGATGCTTTCCGGCTTCGAAGGGAGCTGTAAAGTATAAAGCTCGCTGGTCTGGACATTCGCTTCCTGCATATCAATGGGCATTAAGTTGATCAAAGTAAGATTTTATTATTTGTTTATAATACAAATTAAGTGCCGGAGATACGGTCTTGATTTGCTCAGTTTGTTTTTCATTTAGTTTCTGATAATCCTTCAGCGCTTTGATGTAACCCGGCGGCAGATCTTTACCCGCGTTACTCTCACGCTGCTGATCCTGTTCCTGCTGCTGCTCCGCTTTTTCTGCTTCCAGTAAACGCGTTTGTATTTGCTGCTGCCGTTTTAACAGGTCATCAGTTATTCGCCTGTTTACGATATCGTTGACACTTTGTTCCATTTCTTTGGAAATTTTGTCCAAATTGCCCAGCTTCCCGGTACCGTCTTTATTTTCTTCCTGGTTAATCTTTTGCAACGTTTCACGTATCAGTTGCTGCTGCTGCGCCATTCTTGCCAGCTGCTCGCTCATCATACTGCGCTGGCTTTGAGACATATTGCCCTGCTGCTTCAACTGATCGCGCATCCGCTGCATATTCTGGTTCAGCTGCTGCTGTATTTTTTGCAGTTGCGACAGCGAAGGTTGCTTGGATTTGCCGCCCTTGCTGTTCTTCATCGAGTTTTGCAGCTGTTCCAAAGCCTCACTTAACATCAGCGCCAGGTTATTCATCGATGTCATCGCATATTGCTGGTTGCGGCTTGCCTCCGGTGTACGGCGGTCGCTTAAATTGTCCAGCGATTTGTCGATATGATCGTTTATACTTGCTATTTCCTGGTTGACAGTCGATTGTATTTGCGGCACGCGCCGGCTTATGGCATACAAGCTATCCTCAGCTGTTTTTAAGTTGTCCTTTATGTCTTTCTGTTTTTGTGCTAATATAGTATAATTTGGGTCAGTTGGAACAGTATTTTTCAACGTTTCCATCACTTTTTCCTGTTCGAACGAGCTATTGATCAGATTTTTAAGCAATTCGCGCAGCTGTTGCACGTCAACATTGGTTTCCTGCTCCTCTTCCGAGTCCTTTTGCTGCTGCAATTTACCCGCCATCTGCTGCATTTGTTTCGATGCCTGCTGCTGCGATTTGGAGGCATTTTGCTTATCGTTCTTCTGCAAACTTTCCGAACTTTGTTCCATCTGCTGATCGACGTTCTGTTCCTCTTGCTTCGGATTTTCAAATTCGCTTTTCTGTTCCGACGATTCATTTTGCTTTTGCAGTTCCTCAAGCGATTTCTTTACATCCTGGAAATCCTGTTGCAATTTTTGCTGTTGCTGCTGCAGGTCTTTTGGGTCGGCGTTGGGTTGTTTGGTCTGATCGGACAGTTTCTGCTGTTCGTCCGAAAGTTTATTTAACTGGTTGATCTGCTGATCTAATTTTTGGTCAAACTCCAGTTTTTTATACAGCTGCAGGATTCGGTCGAGCTCTTTTTTGAGTGATTTGTTATCTATCTGCATTTTGGAAAGCTGGTCGCGGGTCGCATCTTTTTGCTCCTCGTTCATCAGTTCCTGCAGCTTTTCGAGCAGGTCGCGGGTTTTTTGATCAAGCACGTTGTTGAACAGGTCTTCGATCTGCTTCTGCTTTTCCTGCAATTCTTTGGTCTGTTGTTCGTTCTCCTGGCGTTCGTATAAATTTTTCTTATTCTCGGCCTGGATATCCTTGATCAGGTTGTCCAGGTCGTGTTTCTTTTGCAACAGGTCCTCTATCTGCTTTTTCTCATCGAACGATAAAGTGTTCTTGTCCAGCAGCATCTGGTTCAGTTTTTGGGATTCTTTCTCTATCTGTCCGGCCATTTTGATGGCATCCACCATTTTGTCCTTGATCACCTGCGCGCTTTTATCCAAGTCTTCGTTCACTTGTTTTTGGTCAGGAATATTTAATGTTCGTTCCGTTGAGCGAACTCTTTTCGGACCTGAAACCTCGTCGTTGTCAGCTACTTCGAAATAATAAGTTACCTGGTCTCCCGGTTTGGCGCCGATATCTTTCATGTTCCAGTAATAAAAGAAATCTGCCTGCGGCTTACTTAGATCAGCTTTAACCGATTTGGTAACTACGTGTGTATTTTTATCCGTAGGCGCGCCGATCCTATAGTTAAAAGTTAGCGATGAAAACCCATGGTCGTCCTGTATCTTCCCGTCGAAATACAGCGATTTCGTGCTGATAGAGTCGGTTTTTTCATTAACGGAGATCGCCGGCAGTTCATCAGGAATGACTGTGATGCGGTAGGACGCCGAATCGCCCTTGTTTACCAGTTTGCTCACGGGATTGAGTGTATAACCGGAATTTTTATACGCCTTTTCGGAATGTTCAAAAACATCGGGTGCAGATTCGGTCGCCATAACCTTTTGGTTGTTCATGCTGAAGGCCAGCGCATCGGCGTTTTGGGTGTGTATGTCCCATTTGATAACAGTTCCTGCCGGAACAGTAAGGTCGCCCGCGTTTGTTATTACCTCATTGGCCTTGTGCAGGTAGGCAGGGTAGTTCAAAGCCGCATCGAAATGCAGCAATGATGGTTTTAGATTGACTTTGATCTCATAAGCCTGCGAAGTAAAGCCGTTTCCGCTGAAACGGAACGACGTATTTTTCTGCAGGTTACTCAGCTGATAATGAAAATGACTGATATTTTCTTTGTCCAGTTTGAAGGTATTGTTGGCTGTTTCGATATAAACATCCGCTGGGAGTTTGTCGCCTTCCAGTTTAAGTTCAAGCTTCATATCCTCGCCCTGAACTGCGGAGAGCGATTTATTCATCAATACGAATTTAAAAGGCGCAACCGGCGCGAAATATTCGTTATGCCGGATGAGCCTTTTTGTGCTTTCGGTAAGAACCGATGGCGCAGCCAGCGCGATGATGCAGATAACAGCAATTGGGCAAATGACCCATTTGAGATACTTGTTATTCGCGCGGATATTAATGGCCGACGGGAAGCTTACCGGTTTCAACGATTCGATCTTCTGGCCGATACTGGCTTCGATCAGATCTCTTTGCTGTTGATTTTCGTCGGCCAGTTTCCTGAGCTGGAGGGTATTCAGCAGCTTGTCCTTTACATCGGTGAAATGCGTGCCGATGATCTCCGCGGCCTGGTCATGGGTAATGGTGTTTCCTAGTTTGAGCCAGGACAGCAGTGGTGGCGCTACGAGCCAGGCGGTCAGCCCTATATTCAAAAAGATAAAGAAGTAGAACAGGAAAGTGCGAAATGTGGTATTGAAATTGCCGAAATATTCGCTAAGCGTAATAACCACATAAGCGGAAAACAACCCCGCTCCCAGGAAGATCAGTCCACGCAAAAGCTTGTTCCAATAGTATTTGCGGATGAACGTGTCGATCTTGCCGATCAACAGCGCATAATTCTCCGATGTCTGTGCTGTGCTCACCTTGCAAATACTGGAATTTGTATAAAACGCTTATATGTCAATCAAAATTATAACAATTTGATGATAATTAGTTGATGCGAAAATCCTCAAAATGGCCTTACCTTTGTAAGGTAAACTTATAAGTTTAACTGATTAATAATTTTCAATGAAATCACACCCCGACCCGCAGCTTGCCACCGAACTCCGCACAGTTACCGCACGATTGATTAAAAAACTACGCAAGAAATCGGTAACCGGCCGGCAGCTTTCGCTCACCGAAAGGTCGAGTCTGTCATTGCTGCTGCAGCACAAAGAATTATTGCCCAGCGAACTTGCGGCTATGGAAAAGATCACCAATCAAAGCATGTCGCAGATATTAAGCCACCTGCTCGAACTGGGGTATATCAGCCGGAGGGATTCGGAAACCGATAGGCGGAAAGTGATCATATCGCTAACTCCCGAAGGTGAAAGAATGCTGATCCAGGTGCGCGCCGAACGTGACGAATGGCTGCTGAAGGCGATTAGTGAAACCTGTACAGCCGAAGAGGCTGAAGCACTGCAGCGGGCAATAGTGCCGCTGGCCAAGCTGGTTGATTTTGAGTGAGGGTGAAAGTACTAACTATGAAACTAAATACATTAGAACCATTTAAAAGCCGCAATTACCGGTTATTCTTCGCCGGGCAGTCCGTATCGCTAATCGGCACCTGGATGCAAAAAACGGCGGTAAGCTGGGTGATCTATTCGCTTACGCATTCTACTGTTTACCTGGGCTTGTCGCTCTTCGCAAGCCAGTTTCCGGCATTCCTGTTTTCGCTGGCCGGCGGCGTAGTTTCCGACCGGTATAACCGCTATCGCGTACTGCTTGCCACGCAGGGCGCATCGATGATACAGGCCGCTATCCTGGCAATCATCATTTTGTCGGGCTATTACAATGTGTGGATCATCCTGTCGCTGAGCGCGGTGCTGGGCGTCATCAACGCTTTTGACGTTCCGGCCAGGCAGGCGCTGGTTTATGAAATGATCGATGATAAGAAATACCTGCCCAATGCGCTGGCGCTGAATTCGTCGATGGTGAATTTGTCCCGGCTGATAGGCCCGGCGATAGCTGGATTTATGCTCGAACAATTCGGCGACGGTGTTTGCTTCCTGCTGAATGCGATCAGTTTTGTGGCGGTGATCGGTTCGCTGTTATTGATGCGGTTACCGAAGTATGAGGACAGGATCCACACCAAAAATGTACTCGGCGAATTGCGCGAGGGCTTTGACTATCTTAAAAGAACACCTTCTATCGGCTTCATCGTGATCATGCTCGGCGCTG
>JAFDZL010000444.1 GCA_018266935.1 Bacteroidota bacterium
CAGCGTGTATTTTTTCGACTCCGGAAAATACCCCGAGGCACGGCTGGAGATCACCACAGTGAACCACAGTTCGGAGAAGACCTTGCATTTTGTGACCATCCTGGCCAATCTTACCATGCATGGAATTACCAAACAGATCACTTTTACGGCCGACGTATCTAAAAGCGGCGTTAATGATTTTGCTGCCGTCGCTAATATCGTCATCAACCGCCGCGACTGGGATATCGCGACCAGCAATCTCAGGTATAACACACTTATTTATAAGGATATTCAACTGCATGTGCAATTGCAGGCCAGCAGGCCCGAACCTAAGGTGAGCTGACCCGGCCCGGTATTTTCGTCACCGCTTTGTTAAAACGCGCGGTGACGATTTGTACCACTCCTCACAATCGATTAGGTTTGCGAGTCAATAAATCTAAAATCTAAAATCTAAAATCGTACATCGTAAATCCCCATGCCCATCACGCAAGCCACTTATTCCGATGCTGCCGAATTGGTCGCCCTGGTGAACAGCGCTTACCGCGGCGAATCGTCTCAGCAGGGTTGGACCAGCGAATCGCACCTGCTGGATGGTGTCCGCATTGACGAACCCACCATGAGCGAATACCTGCAGGCCCGCGATACTACTATCCTTAAATATGTAAATGACGAAGGCCGTATCATCGCTTGTATTTACCTGCAAGTGTTCAGCAACAAAAAGCTGTACCTGGGTATGCTTACTGTCTCGCCGAAGCTGCAGGCCGGGGGCATCGGGCGGCAGCTCTTACACGAGGCAGACGCGCTGGCTATTGAACTGGGCTGCAAAACTATTTTCATGACGGTGATCAGCACACGCCTCGAACTGATCGGCTGGTACAAGCGCCGGGGGTATGTGGATACCGGTAAACGCGAGCCCTTCCACGATACGAAACGTTTCGGTATCCCGCGGACCGAAGAACCGATCGAGCTGATGGTGCTGGAGAAAAATATTGCCTAACTGTAACGGGTTTGTTACCCGATTTTTTACACGCTTTGGGGAATTTTTTAAGCACCTTTTCTGGCGCACTGGTTGTTCATGCTTCAAAATTGAATGGCACTCTAATTGTCTTGACCTACAGCAGATATTAGCCGTTCCAAATGAAAAAATTTAAACAATCTTTTAACGAGGTGATCGCCGGGCAGCCCAGCAAAGAGCACTACATTAATGTTACCGTGGCAGTTGTCGCAATTGCGTTGGTTGCAGGCACCCTTCTTACCCTGGCATTTATGTTTCTTAACGTTCAATAGCGATGATTGCACTTTCAGTTTTTATGCTTTTGCGTTTCCTGCGCAACCGCAGGAAGCTGCAGCCTGTACCTTTAACGGTAGTTTGCTAAGTCCCGTTTAGTCCTGGTATTCAACGGCTGTCAGCTTTTGTTGCCAATTATTTATCTGCGTTCGCCAATTTTTGAGCACGGTTCGCAATTGTGATTTTTTTGGTTACATTTAACCCTGTATTTTTTAAAGATTCAGAGTTGAACAAAACTTTACCAAACCTTATGCAAATCGCAAAAAGAAACCCCGCCCAAAGATTATTATTAGTCCCTGCTATATTGCTGGTGCTATTCGCAGCCTCTTGTTCCAAAGGTGGCAATTCGCCAAAGCCAACGCCCGCAGCTACCCCGAAAAAGATCGGCTTTTACGAGGTTGATTCAGCCAATGTGCGGGAGTTGCAGACGGTCGTCTCGAAGATCGGCACCCAGGCGGTTAGTCTTGACATGATATTCGACACCGGCTCGGGCGGCTTAGTGGTTGACGCACAGGGCGTGTTGCCGGCCTCAATGATCAGCGCCGGTGGTTTTGTTTTTTCGGGCGATTCGACCGTGGTCAACGGCATAACTTTAACTAATCAACAAACGATCGTGTCCTATGGCGCCGATGCCGCCACGCTGAGCAGAGTCTATGGCAATCTTGCCTATGCCGATGTGACCGTCGGTGATAATAACGGTAACATTACGGTGAAAAGGCTGCCTTTTTTTATCTATTATAAAGCGATCGATGCGAACAACAAAACCTATCCGGCGCATGAGTTCGACGTGCTTGGCGTATCATCCGAATACGATATTTACTTTCCGAACCAATCTTACATCACAAGCCCCTTTGCTTATTACGATCCGGGCAACGGACTCACCAGGGGCTTTAAAATTGCTGCGCTCGGTACCTCCGGATTTTCAGAAAAGGGCACCTACGCGGCCGCTGTAACCGTAGGGCTTACCCAGGCCGACCTGACATCCGAGGGTTTTAACATGATCCTGCTGGTTCCGGTAACCGGTTATGGCTATATCCCGCTTGTTCCGGGAAGTATCAGCTATGCCAATCAAAACATCGCTACCGAAATGATATTTGATACGGGCACCTCGCCGTACTTTTTTATCGAGGACGCCAACTGGCCCTATCAGCCGAGCGTATTGGACGCCAATGCCAGGGTTGATATCAAAACCAGTACAGGCTTTGAATATGGCTATACCGTTACAGCCAATGATAACCTGACCGTTATCGAGAATCCGAGGACTTCGGGCGGGGGCGTGTCGCTCGTCAGCCTCGATTTCTTTTTGTACAACGAGTACCTGCTCGATTTCGACCACCACCAGCTCGGGCTCAAAAACAACTGATCAGCCTAAAAGCAGGGGCAGAACGTCCCTGAGCTGATCAACCTGCCTGAAGTTTTCGTGCTCCAGTCTGGTTTCGACATGCTCGTGCGCCCAGGTGGTATGAAAAGGCACATGGATTGCATGCCCGCCGATATTGATCACAGGTATCACGTCCGATTTAAGCGAATTGCCTATCATCATAAATTCCGCCGGCCGGATATCCAGGCGCCCTATCAGTTTCCGGTAGTCGTCCTCGGCTTTTTCCGACATGACCTCGATGTGATGGAAATAATGGCCCAGCCCCGATTTATGCAGTTTGCGGTGCTGGTCGAGCAAGTCGCCTTTGGTAGCCACTACGATACGGTATTGCCCCGACAGCGATCTCAGCACGTCATCCACATCCTCCAGCAATTCGATCGGTTCGTTTAGCAGTTCCTTCCCGAAACCAATGATCTTGTCGATCGCTGCCACGCTGATAGTACCATCAGAAACTTTGATAGCGGCTTCTATCATCGACAGGATATAGCCTTTGATACCATAACCATAAAGCGCCAGGTTAGCGATCTCGATCTTCAAAAGCTCGCGTGAAAGCGTGTGCGGCGGCAGGTATTCATCCATCAGCGCACAAAATTTTCGCTCAGTTTCCTGGAAATAGGGCTCGTTCACCCACAGCGTATCATCGGCATCAAAGGCAATTACTTTTATATTCACGATAGTTGACGGTCAATAAAATGCAATTATAAGCTTTTAGCAGGGATGCGGCCTGTACAATCATGGAAAGATTTTGTTTTACTAATTAAAAATTTTCCCCCAAATTAGGTGGAAATAACGCCCCATTTTAGATGTTTTAACACGCTTTCTCCTCGTAATTCTAGTGAAAACAGCTATAAAAGTGTTTTTGGCAGGATATTAGCGTATAAATTAATAGTGAAATAAAGTCCGGGAAAATTATTCTGTGCTTTTATTTTCTTACCCTGAAGCTATGTTAAACCACTACCCGATAAGGAACCTGGGCTTTATACTTTGCGCTGTACTGTTTTCTTTTGGATGTAAAAAAGAGAGCGGAAGCAAGACGGCAGCCCTCGTTCCCGTCGTGCCGCAATACAATACTCCGGGTCAGCCTTATCAGCTGGGATTTTACGAAGTCGAGTCAAAAGGCATAAAAGAGCTGCAAACCATCGTCTCTAAGGTAGGCGATAAACCTGTGAATTTTGAAATGACGTTTGATACCGGATCAGGGGGGCTGGTGCTAGACGCGCAGGGCATATTACCAACATCAATGATCAGCACTACCGGATTCGCTTTTTCAGGCGATTCGACCACGGTCAACGGTATTACCATTACCAATCAAACAACTTTTATAAGTTACGGCGCCGATAACAGCACGTTGAGCAAGGTTTTCGGCAACCTGGCTTACGCCGATGTGATGATCGGCGATAATAACGGTAATATAACCATCAGGCGCCTGCCCTTCTTTTTATATTATAAGGCTATCGACGCAAGCGGTACTGTTTACCCGGCGCATAAGTTTGACGTGATGGGCGTATCCTCAGCATATGATGTAACATTTGCAAACAAGGCATATATTACCAGCCCGTTCTTTTATTTTGATCCAGGACCTGGTCTTACACGGGGCTTTAAGATAGCGGCGCTCGGCATGGATAATTTTTCGGCGCATGGCACTTATGTGCCGGCCGTTACTTTGGGCCTGACCGCCGATGACCTCGGATCCGGAGGTTTTAAAATGATGCCGCTTGTGCAGGTTGACGACGATGGATATGCCACTATGGTACAGGGGACAGTAGGCTATAATAACAAGAATTTCAGTACCAGCCTGATATTTGATTCGGGCACATACCCGTACTATTATCTCGAAGATCCGAATTGGACCGATACGCCCGGGCTTTTAAAACCGGGCACCCATGTCCAGGTGTCAACCGATGCCGGATTTACCTTCAGTTATATCGCCACTCCTAATATGAACCCTACTATGGTTGAAAACCCTGCTTCGGTAAAAGGCAGCGTATCGGTGATCAGTCTTAACTTCTTTCTTCATAACGAATACCTGCTTGATTTTGACCATCATCAACTGGGATTGAAGAATGACTAATTTCACGGAACAATAATCTACACAGCTTGTTTCAAATATGAAGGCAACTGCGTAAGCGTAAATATCGTAGATATAATACCGGTATAATAATATTGAAACATGGATAATAATTTTTGTAAACGAAAGTTTTAATACTTTACTATCGCTAATTTTGGATGATGAAGAAAAGATATACTATAACGAACCTCTCACTAATATCCGGTTTGCTGTTCCTGCTGATTTTTGCTTCCTGTAAAAAAAATAATAATAAAGGAGGCGGCAATACGCCGGTAACGGCCACGCCAACCACACTCGGTGTTTATGCGGTCGATTCGGCGATATACAAGGTACTTCTGATGAATATTTCCGGCATAGGCACCCAATCAGTTAACTACGATTTGGTGTATGATACCGGGTCGGGTGGATTGGTACTGGACGCGTCGGGCGTTTTGCCGGCTTCGATGATCAGTAGCGGAGGGTTTACTTTTTCGGGCGATTCGACGGTGGTTGACGGTATTACCATTACCAATCAAACCAATATTGTAGAATATGGCGACGATGCCAATACTACCGACAAGGTATATGGGAACCTGGCCTATGCCGATGTCAAAATCGGCGATATCAATGGTAACATAACGGTCAAACACTTGCCCTTCTTCCTCTACTACAAGGCGATCGACAGCAAGGGCAATAAACTCCCTGCGCATGATTTTGACGTATTCGGCGTGTCGCAGGAGTATGATATTACCTTCTCCAACAATGCTTTTATCACGACTCCGTTTCAATATTTTGACCCCGGGACGGGTTTAACCAAAGGCTTTAAAATGGCGGCGGTACCTCAAAGCTCGTATTCATACCAGGGCACTTATGTGCCCGCTATTTCGCTGGGTTTGACGTCAGATGATCTTTCGTCTAACGGTTTTACCATGAGCCAGCTAAACTTCTACCAGGGCGAAGGATATGTACCTATCATCCAGGCTACCATCAACTACAACGGCAAATCGTTCCAATCCGGCGTTTTGTTCGATACAGGTACCGAACCCTACAATTATATCGAGGACCCGACAGGACCGGCTACAGCCACGTTGCTTGGCAATGGCGTTTCGGTGAGCACTACGCTCAATTCGGGCTTTAATTATTCGTTCACCACAAGTGCCACCGATTACCTGAGTTATGTGGAGAACCCCACCAATTCGGGATCGAACACTACGGTGATGGGACTGGAGTTTTTCCTGACGAACGAATACCTGCTCGATTTCACCAATCACAAGATGGGTTTAAAGAAAGATTAAGCCCGTTCTTCCCGCAATATTCACATAGCACCTTATGGGTGCTATTTTTTTTTAAAAAATATCCTGTCCTCATGCAACCTGCGGAGAAAAAGCCTTGTCTTATAACCAGGCTGATCACCCAAAATTGC
>JAFDZL010000445.1 GCA_018266935.1 Bacteroidota bacterium
ATGGCGGATACTTCCATTTAAGCCCGAGCAGACGAAAAAAATCGGCGTCTACAGCAAGCGAGGGCAACATTATCGTTTCATCTTTGGTTTTACCCGGTATTCCGATCATATCGTAATAGCTAAACATGCCATACCGGGACGTTGATACGCCGCTTACACCCGCCAATGTCCTGATCTCGTGGTTAAAAGCCGGGTAATTCTTGAAGGTGCTGCCGACAGGGATCATAACGACGTTTTCGCGGTCAACGCCGGTGTCGGTATGCCTGAAGAAATAGAGTTGCCTATCGATCACGATGCCGCAAATGATCAGTCCGACCGATATGGCAAATTGCAGCGTCGTAAATACTTTCCGTACCGCAACACCACCTGACTGTTTACCCATTTTTCCCTTAAGTGTGACGACAGGTTTAAACCCTGACAATACCAATGAGGGATAGCTGCCTGAAACTAATACGGTAACCAGCAACAGGGCAAACAAGAGGAATAAGACCAGCGGGCTGTACAGGAAGGAATTATCTATTTTTAACTGCAGAACATTAAAAAACACCGGTTTAAACAGGTAACATAGCACGTATCCTAACAGGAAAGCGATAGTCGAAAAAACCGCCGATTCCATATAGAATTGCAGTGCAACGCTTTTGCGGCTGGCACCGGATATTTTACGCACACCGATCTCTTTTGCACGCAGCGTAGCCCTTGCTGTGGAAAGGCTCATGTAATTTACCAATGCAAGCAATAAGATCAATAATGCAACTAACGGGAATATGGTGAGATATTTAATATTAGAAATGTCCCGCGCCCTGTTCAGGTGCCGGTCGACCAGCGGAGCCAGAGAAAATTTCACTCCGGCATCATCCTTTTTATTGGGGATGAGGGATTGAAGCCCCTGCCGTAATGCGGCAGTATCGGACAGATGCCTCAACAAAAGATAAACGTCAAAAGTACCATTGCTCAGTTTTTGTTCGTCGCCAACAAAAACCCTGGCTTCCTTAGTTTTTACAAAGCCCGAATTGGATGCAACAAAATTATATTCAATAGTCGAATTTGAGGGACAATTTTCCGCTACTCCAGTCACCTGGTAGGTATAGGCGCTATCGGTCTTGATGACCAGTGTTTTTCCCACCGGGTTTTCGTCACCGAAATATTTTTTTGCCATATCCAGCGATAGCACAACCGAAAATGGCCTGGATAGCACCTGTGAAGGCTGCCCCGATAGCAATTTGAAAGAAAAGAAATTAAAAAAACCGGGATCGGCAAATAATAATTTACTCTCAGCAAATTTCCTGTCAGCTTTAGCTGGATTATTGATAACTACGCTCTGAAAATAAGTCAGAGTACGCATATAATCCTCTACAATCGGCAGTGATTGTTTTATTATCGGTCCCGATGCATAACTCATTTGATCCATGTCAAACGTGTTACCATTTATCTTCATTTCGCCGTAAGGTTTTATTATCCGGTCGGCGTTCTTATGAAAGCGATCGTAGCTATGCTCATGTGCAACGTAAAGCATGATCAGCATGCAAACTGCCAGGCCTACTGCCAGTCCCGAGATATTGATCAAAGCGTAAAGTCTTTGGCGCAACATATTGCGCCAGGCGATCTTCAAATAATTGCGAAACATAAAATTGCGTTTTAACTGCCGCAATATTACCGGCGACGATGCCGGCAGTTTGGCCATTTTATCATATGGCAACACTTTCTTCAGATCGTTTTTATAGCCCAAAGGTGTTCTTCCTGTCACGTCTTTGAACGCGCGGTTGAAAGTGCGCTGGGAATTGAACCCGGATTCATAAGCAATGCCTAAAAGCGTGAGATGATCGAATTCCGGGTCCTGCATCTTTGCAGCCGCATCCCGAACCCGGTAAGCATTCACGAAATCAGCGAAGCTTTTTTTCAGTCCTGTGTTGACGATCTGCGATAATTCATGCGTGGTTAGGCCAAGCTGTTCGGCCAATGAGCTCAAACTCAATTCCGGATCCGAATAATAGTGATCGGATTCCATCATCTTCTTCAACCAGATGCTTTTTTGTCTCACTTCAGATGGAACCGTTTTTTGAATAACCGGTATTGCTTTTATTGTTCCGGCCTGTGGTCTCAGGAAAGCCGCCGCCGCGGTCCAGATGATCATCACCGCGAAAAAGATATAAACCGAGCCATAAACAGGCAAGCCTAATTCCGATAAGATCCATAAAACCCAAAGCAGGGCGGTGGCGCCCAGCAAACGCCGCAACCAGCGGAACTCTAATAACGACCGGTCCATCAGGACCGGCTGCAAACCTTTATAAAACTTTTGTATGAGCCGGCCGGCTAAATACAAATAAGACATAACCGAAGTAAAGATCAGTATTTGCAAAACCGGGGCAGGCGCCACGACAAACGCCAAAGGACTCAAATGAAGCAGATCCTTCCATTTGAATTTATGCTCCCGCTGTGTGATCTTCAGTACATAAAAATAAAGCAACGGCCCTACCGCTAACAGCATCTGCGCAGGCAGGTTAATATGCAATATCCGGAGCATCCACAAAGTCATCGCCAGCAGCGCCAACGCTAGAAAACGGTTGGCGCTGCGGTTGATGCTTTTGACGAACCATAAGAACAGGCAAAACACCCACCCGGTAAAGATCATTCCGAAAATGATCAGGTCGTAGAGCGTGATATGGAATGTATAAGAGTTCAATTAAATTGATGACGCACAATCGAACCATAAGTTACTCAAAAGATAGCATAAAAACGCCACGCAATAAAAAATGCGTTCCGTATCTCACCCCGGAACGCACCACAATCGTGTTCAACTAAACCTCAGATCTCACGTCAGACCTAAGTTTCTTTCTCCGGCATGTTCATTCTGAGCGCAGACTTTTTACCGGGTTTGTAAGTGCGGCTTTTATAGCCTGGAAACTGACTGTAACCAGGGTGATAACAATTGCCATCAATGCCGATGCCACAAATACACCCGGGCCGATACTGATGTGGTAATCATATTTCTGCAGCCAGTTGTGCAGGTAATAGAGCGCTACCGGTGCTGCTATAACGCAGCTGAGCAGCACGAGCACGATAAAGTCTTTGGACAACAGCACCCATACGTTGGTGATCGACGCGCCCAGTACTTTCCGGATACCGATCTCCTTTTTTCGCTGTTCGGCGGTGTAGGCGGCCAGGCCAAACAAGCCAAGACAGGAAATGAAGATGGTGAGCCCGGCAAATATTCCTGCAAGCAGGCCTACTAATGATTCCAGTTGGAAGGACGAATTGTAGGCCTCATCGGCAAAACGGTAATTGAACGGGAAAGACGGGTTATACTTGTTGAAAATGACCGCTATTTTGGCCATGGCCTCCTGTGTTTTTACATTTGGGTTCAACCGGTATAAAATGGCGCCTGCCCAGCCGGGGTTATAAACGTAGAGCGTAGGCATAGCCGAATAAAACGGCGACCCGATAATGGCATTGTTCACCATGCCGATAATGCGCAGCGCGTTTTTGCTATAGTCGATCTTTATCAACTGGTTTAGCGGCTCCTTTAAACGCATTTTTTGTGCGGCTGCCTGGTTGATGACGATGTTTAAGGTATCCGCCAGTGTGCCATCGAAAAAATCGTGCCCGGCTGCGAAGGTCATCCCGACGGTTTTGAAATATCCAGGCGAAATGGAGGTTGTGCCCATCTCCATGGATTCGCCCTGTTTTTTGCCGGGGAAATCCAATACGTTGAACGAGGCGGGTACATACATCATGTTACTTCCGGATTTGGTTACGCTTACCACCTGGCCGCTCTGCAGGAGATCGTGCTTAAGCAATTCGAAATTCTTTTGCAGGTCGTTGCTGTTATCGGTGAATACCAGGCGGTCGACATCATAGCCTTTGGGCCGGTCCCTGGCGTATTGCAATTGCTGGTAAATGATGAGTGTGCTGATGATGAGCGCTATAGAACAGGTAAACTGTGCCACCACCATTATTTTACGCGGTAACGAGGCGTTTTTACCCAATTGGACTGTGCCTTTTAGAACCTTTACCGGTTTGAATGATGACAAATAGAAAGCCGGCCGGCTGCCTGCCAACAGGCCCGTGATCAGTACATAGCCGGCCATAATGCACCAGAATGTCGGGTTACCGTAAGGTATCCCGATGTCGCCGTATATCAACGTATTAAAGGAAGGCAGCACGAGCTGAACGATGAGTATGGATAGCGCAAACGCGACCAGGGTGATCAGCATGGATTCGGTGAAGAACTGAAAGATGAGGTCGCGGCGGGATGAGCCGATGGATTTACGCACACCGACTTCCCGCGCGCGCTTTTCGGCTCTGGCAGTCGACAGGTTCACAAAATTGATACACGCGATCACCAGCACCAGCACACCTATGATGCCAAACATGCGCACGTACTGGATAAAGCCATCAACCGGCTTGCCGTCTTTGAATTGCGAAAGCAGTCGCCAGTTCTTCGCAGCGTGCAGGTACACTTCGACCTTGTTCACTTTATCATGGGCGTCAAAACTGTGTTTTATTTTGTTTTCAAAAGCTTCGGCATTTGCACCCGGTTGCAGCTCTACATATTCGGGGGTTGAATAATTCTGCCAGTTGAGGCGTTCGTTTTTTTCATGCGGATTATTTTCCTCTTTAAAGCTGAAGGGCAAAAGATAGGCGAATTGCAAAGTTGAATTAATGGGCACATCTTTAATCACCCCGGTAACTTTGATATTATATTGGTTATCGATACGCAGTACCTTGTTTATCGGGTCCTGGTTCCCGAATAGTGCTTTGGCGATCGATTCTGTGAGAACGATGGAATTTGGATCGGAAAAAACCGAATTTGGATTCCCTTTAATAAAAGGATACGGGAACATCTTTAAAAAATCCGAGCCGACCGTCATGCCGAAGGGGTCGAGCTTTTTGTCGCCGGTGACCAAGCTGTGCGAACCTCCCCAGTCGGTTTCCGATGCGTATTTCACCTCGGGGTAGTTCTTCTTAAATTCTTCTATCAGCGGTATGGAAGATCCGCTTTGCGTGTGTACCTCGCCACTATGGATAAAATTGAGCTTTACCTGGTATAGCTGGTTGTAGCCGGGCAAAAAACGGTCGTACGAATACTGTTCATATATCCACAGGCCGATGAGTAATGCTACAGCCATACCTGCGGCGAGGCCGGAAATATTGAGGGCGCTATAAACTTTGCTGCGAAGCATATTGCGCCAGGCGATCTTTAAATAATTGCGAAACATATAATTGCGGTTTAATTTCCCATCCGACCACTTGTGCGTGGTATTGTGGTTCGAAATTATCGCCGGAAATCTTTCGCGACTATCCAAATTATAAAACGGATAATCTTTTTTCAGCTCATTTTTGTATTCCAGCGGACTTTTTCCAGTCAACTGCTTTAAGACACGGGTAAAGGTGGTTTGAGAATTAAAACCCGATTCGTAGGCAATGCCCAAAAGGGTTAAATGACTGTAAGCGGGATCCAGCATTTTTGTTGACAAGTCGCGCACACGGTATTCATTAATAAAATCATTAAAGCTTTTTTTGAGGCCCGTGTTAATGATGCGGGATAGTTCGTGTGTGGTGAGACTGAGCTTTTCTGCCATTGAGGTCAGGCTCAATTCCGGATCCAGGTAATAACGATTGGCTTCCATCGCCTTCTTCAACCAAATGCTTTTTTGTTTCAATTCAGAAGGAACCGTTTTTTGAATAACCGGTATTGCTTTTGTGATTCCGGCCTGCGGCCTTAAGAAAGCCGCCGCTGCCATCCAGGTGATCATCACCGCAAAAAAGATATATACCGAACTGTAAACGGGAACACCTAATTCCGAGGCAAGCCATAAAACCCAAAGCATAGCAGTCGCGCCCAGCAAATGCCGCAACCAGCGGAATTCCAATAATGAGCGGTCCATCAGTACAGGCTGCAAACCTTTATAAAACTTTTGTATGAGCCGGTTGGCCAAATACAAATAAGATATCACGGAAACGAAAACCAGTATTTGCAAAATGGGAGCGGGAACTATGGCAAATATCAAAGGACTTATATGGAGCAGGTCCTTCCGCTTGAATTGATGTTCCCGCTGCGTGATCTTCAGCACATAAAAGTAAAGCAACGGCCCTACCGCCAGCAGCATCTGCGCAGGCAGGTTAACATGCAATATCCGCAGCATCCACAAGGTCATGGCCAGCAGCGCCAACGCGAGGAAACGGTTGGCGCTGCGGTTGATGCTTTTGACGAACCACAAGAACAGGCAAAACACCCACCCGGTAAAGATCATTCCGAAGATGATCAGGTCGTAAAGTGTAATATGGAGGGTGTAGGGTGTCAATGCTTATTCGCTTCTTAAACTTTTCACGGGGTTAGTAATCGCTGCTTTTATCGCCTGGAAACTGACTGTTATCAGGGCGATGACAATCGCTGCAACACCGGCAACAACAAACACCCACCAACTGATATCAATCCTGTACGCAAAACTTTGCAGCCATTTATTCATGGCCCACCATGATACCGGGAATGCGATGAGCGACGCGATCAATACCAGTTTCGTAAAATCTTTTGAAAGCATGGCAACAATACCGCCAACGCTTGCACCCAAAACCTTGCGCACGCCAATTTCCTTTGTGCGTTGCTCGGCGGCATAAGTAACTAATCCTAGTAAGCCTAAACAGGCGATAAGAATGGCGAATACCGCGAATGTACTGATCAATTTCCCGGTGCGCTGCTCGGCCTTATACATCTTATTATAATCTGCATCCAAAAATGAGTAATTAAAGGCCTGGCCCGGCGCCATGCTCTTCCATTCGCTTTCCGCCCGGCCGATCAACGAGGGTATATTCCGGGTGTTGATACGTAAAACGATATCTCCGTAATTCTCGCCCAAGGCCATAGTCAAAGGACCTATTTTATTATGCATGGAGCTGAAATTGAAATCCTTCACCACGCCTATAATATGATATGCTTTGGTTGGGAAGCGTCCGTTGCTTATGTTACCCGACGGCCGGTACAGGGTTTGGTTCAGCGGGTCTTTCAATCCTAGCAATTTTACAGCGGTTTCATTGATGATCAACGCCGATGAGTCACTCGGAAAATCGGATGAAAAGTTTCTTCCCAAAGCCATTTGCATCCCCATTGTCGGGATATAATTCCGGTCGGCAAAAAAATTGGTCATAATGGTGATCTGCTTTGCATCCAGGGACGTATTTTTTGACCAGCCGCTGCGGTCACGCGTGGCCTCGGTAGGCAATGACTCAGCGACAGCTGCGCTTTGCACACCCGGTATTTTCAACATTTCCCGCCTGAAGGTTTGCGTTCGGTTACCGAGCCAGTAGGTGTTGTCGATCACCAGCACCTGGTCCCGTTTATAGCCTATCTCCTTATTGCGTATATAATTAAGCTGGTTGAAAATAACGATGGTGCCAATGATCAGGGTAATGGATATGAAAAACTGGAAAACCACCAGCCCGCTCCGCAGCCAGCTGCTTTTAAAGCCTGTTGCGATAGTGCCTTTTAACACCTGTGCCGGCCGGAAAGACGAGAGATAGAAAGCCGGGTAGCTTCCGGCAAGGCAGCCGACCCCTATGATCAACCCCACAAGTATGGGCAGTTGCGCGGACGAAAATATGGTGAACAGGGTCATCTGTTTTCCGGCAAGCTGGTTGAATAACGGCAGCAATAATTCCGCGATGCCGATAGCAAGCACCAATGAAATAAAGCTCATTAAAACGGATTCGGTCAGAAACTGGATGATGAGGCCCGAACGCAAGGCTCCCGCTACTTTTCTTACGCCTACTTCTTTTGCGCGGTTGGCAGAGCGGGCCGTTGACAGGTTCATGAAATTTACGCAGGCTATCAGCAAAATGAAAATGGCGATGACTGAAAATATATACACATAAGTGATATTGCCGTTTGCTTCAAATTCATCCGTTCTGTTTGAATGCAGGTGGATTGCTGTAAGCGGAATTACAGGCTGTAAGAAGTGGTTGCTTCCCTTTTTTAGATCATCCGGCGTTAGATGCAGCACCTGCAGCGCCTGTTTAACAAGATAGCGGTCTCCAATCCCATCGACTTGTTTCTGTAAAGATGCCTGCGTAACACCCGGCCTTACTAAAACATACGACGCATAAATATCGCTCAGCCAATCTCCCTGGTCATTGCGGCGGATGTCAACCATTGGCCGTATAAATCTGAAATGAAAATGCGACTGAGCGGGAATATCTTCAAATACGCCTGTTATCTTGCAACTGGCGTGATTGTCAACATATAAGGTCCTGCCAACCACATCGGTTGAGTTGAAATATTTTTTGGCCGTTGTTTCATCGATCACGATCGAGTTGGGTTCATTCAACGCGGTCAGCTTGTTACCGGCTACCATAGGAATTGAAAATACCCGAAAGAAAGTAGAATCGGCAAATACGGCGTTATGATCCTGTATGTTCTGGTCGCCTTTTCTTACCAGGATATCGCCAAAATTCCGCAGCCGCACATATTGTTCTACGAGCGGATATTCCTGTTTTAGGGTTGGGGCCAAGGGCGCCGGACCAAACATGGAATTAAATTGCGTACCGTTAAAAGAGATATCGGTGTCCAGGCGGTAAATATTTTCCGCTTGCGCGTTGTAGGTGTCAAAACTCAATTCATCTTTTACGTACAGGACGATCAAAAGACAGACAGCGAGGCCTGCTGAAAGGCCAATGATGTTGATAGCGGAAAAACCTATATTTTTCCGCATATTGCGCAAAGCGACTTTTAAATAATTTTTAAACATATAATTGCTGCTTAATTTCTCTTCCGACCACTTAAATGTGGTTTCATGGTTCGAAATTATGGTCGCAAACTGTGGGCGATATGTCAAATTATAAGATGACAGTTCTTTTTTATACTCCGCAGGCGTTTTCCCGGTCACCTCTTTGAATGCCCGGTGAAAAGTGCTGGGAGAATTGAAGCCAGCTTCATAGGCAATCCCTGTCAGTGTTAAATGATCGTTGGCCGCATCCTGCATTCTTTTGACGACTTCGGATACGCGATAGCTATTGATGAAATCATTGAAACTTTTCTTAAGCGCTTTATTTATTATTTCGGATAATTCATGGGTGGTCAGTCCGACCTGCTCCGCAAGTGAACTAAGGCTCAATTCCGGATCCAGGTAATAACGATCGGATTCCATGGTCTTCTTCAACCAAATGCTTTTTTGTTTTAATTCGGATGGAACCGTTTTTTGAATAAACAGTGTTGCTTTTATGATGCCGGCTTGCGGTCTCAGGAAAGCTGCTGCTGCGGTCCAGATGATCATCACCGCGAAAAACGTATAGACGGAACCAAAAGCAGGCATGCCCAATTCCGATGCGAGCCATAAAACCCAAAGCAGAGCAGTGGCCCCCAGCAAACGCCGCAACCAGCGGAACTCCAACAGCGACCGGTCCATCAACACCGGCTGCAAACCTTTATAAAACTTTTGTATGAGCCGGTCGGCTAAATACAAGTAAGCTATAACCGAAGTAAAAATCAGTATTTGCAAAATCGGGGCAGGCGCCACGACAAACGCCAAAGGGCTTAGATGGAGCAGATCCCGCCGTTTGAAATTGCGCTCCCGCTGCGTGATCTTCAGTACATAAAAATAGAGCAACGGCCCTACCGCTAACAACATCTGCGCAGGCAGGTTAATATGCAATATCCGCAGCATCCACAAGGTCATCGCCAGCAGCGCCAACGCGAGAAAACGGTTGGCACTCCGGTTGATGCTTTTAACAAACCATAAGAACAGGCAAAACACCCACCCGGTAAAGATCATCCCGAAGATGAGCAGGTCATAAAGCGTAATATGGAAAATATAGGGTGTCAAGTAAGTCTATTTGCTCAATCGCCGTTCCAAACTTATAAAACGTTAATATATAGAATTTTAATACACCCTTAGTGTGGGCGGTGTATTGAAAGCGGACGAAGTGATGTCCGGTTTTGGATCGCTAATAAAAAATGCGTCCCGTATCTCAGCCGGGACGCACCATTAATGTTCAACTAAATCTCAGATCTCGCGTCAGACCTAAGTTCTTTTGCCGATCCCGACTATTCAGTCCTCAAACTTTTAACCGGGTTAGCGAGTGCGATCCTGATACACTGATAACTCACCGTAAATAAAGTCAGTAGAAACATTCCTGCCGCCGTTACAGCAAATACCCACCACGATATTGGTGTACGGTACTGATAGCCCTGCAGCCACTTCGACATAAAATACCAGGCCACCGGCGCTGCAATAACGAGCGAGACGATTACCAGCGCGACAAAATCTTTAGATAATAATCGCCATAAAGCAAATACTGAAGCGCCCAATACCTTGCGCACACCGATTTCTTTGGTACGCTGCTCGGCCATAAACATGGCCATGCCGAACAACCCGAGACAACTGATGAAGATGGCAAGGCAGGAGAAGAACTTTGTCAGTTTGCCGATGTGCTCTTCCGCTGCAAATTTTTTGGCATAATCTTCATCCGCAAAATTGTAGGTAAACGGAACGGAAGGGACGATCTTTTTGAAAACATCGGCAATTTTGGGTAATGCGCTGCTAACGCTTACCCGCGGATTGATCCTGATAAAAATCCAATTGGGGTTGCCGCCCAGGCGGAAAACAACGGGTCTTATCGCATCATACGGCGATTCCATCACCATATCTTTTATTACACCAATGATCCTGTAATCCTTATCCACATTGTTCCATTTACTTTTCCAATGGATGGTCTCGCCTACCGGGTTTTGCAGGCCCATATATTTTGCAGCCGCCTCGTTGATGACAAAACCTGATGAATCGGCGGCAGACCCTTTATAAAAATCGCGGCCGTCTATAAATTGCCAGCCAATGGTTTTTCCGTATTCAGCTGTTACGGTCAGCGTGCCGAACTTTTCTTCTAAACCGGGATCTTTGCCTTTCCAGGTAAAGCCGCCATTGTTGGAAGATATACCCGTAACCGGGCTTTCCGATTCAGCTACTTCGGCTACCGCGCCGGTGTTTTTGAGTTCGTTGCGCAGGACATCCTCTTTCCCCTGGTAGTCTATCGATTGCATCGGTACGATGACCAATCCATCGCGGGAGTATCCAACAGGGCGGTCTTTTGCAAACATCAGCTGGTTATAAATAATGATGGTGCAAATGATCAGTACGACAGAAACCGTGAATTGAGTCACCACCAATATTTTGCGCGGAAGGGCAGCCATACGTCCTGCGCGAAACACCCCTTTTAAAACCTTTACGGGCTGAAAAGACGACAAATACAACGCGGGATAAATCCCTGCCAGCAAGCCGGTAAATAAAATGAAACTAAGGCAGGCAAGCCAAAACCATATATTGGCATAGGGTATGACGATTTGCTTTGCTGACAGATCGTTTAACATCGGCAAAGCAAGTATGGCAGTGAATATCGCTATCACAAATGCCAAAAATGCCACCAGTAACGACTCGCTGAAAAACTGACCGATCAACTGTATCCTTGCCGAGCCTATGGCTTTGCGTATGCCTACCTCAGCCGCTCTTTTTTCGGACCGCGCGGTGCTCAGATTCATGAAATTGATGCAGGCCAGCAACAAGACAAAGCCGCCGATAATGCCCACTATCCACACAAACCGGATAGGTCCTTCGTCGGCAACGCCGTCTTTAAAGGTGGAATACAGGTGCCAGTTTTTCATCGGGTTTAGCACTATTTCCGGGTTGGCGGCCACCTCCTGCTTCATATTGTCCATGCGCCTGATCACTTTAAGTTCAGCATCTTTAACATTCGCTGACACCTTACTCAAATCAGCACCCGGCGCGATCTCGGCATAGATCAAAAAGTGATGGTCGTCCCAGGCCGATGTACCCAGGAGCGGAGCTGCCCTGGCATACAGGTCCCAGGGCATAAAAAACTGCACCTCGTGAAATTGAGTGTTTTTTGGCAGGTCTTCATATATTCCGGTCACTTTCACATCGGTGGTGGTATGCACGTCCCAGGTGTCACTCACCTTTACCGTTTTTTCCAAAGGGTCGGCATCGCCGAAAAGCTTTTTTGCAGCCGATGCTGAAAGCAGTATGGAATGCGGGTCAGTCAATGCAGCCCATGTACCACGGAGCATTTTCAACGTAAGCATTTCAGGCGCTGCGGATTCAATATATTGCCCTGTCTGCAATATTTTATTTTCGGCCTGCGACAGGTAGTAATCGCGCGTTTCGGTCGCTATTACGACATGCTTAAAATCGCCCTGGTAATTTGTTTTAAGTTCATTAACCAACCTGTAAGGCATGTGGTCCCATATATTAACGGCGCCATAGCGCTTTGCCTTTTGCATCACCTGCACGATGCGGTCGTAGTTTTGGTGGTATTTATTGAACGATAATTCGTCCCAAATCCACAATCCTATTAACATGGCTACGGCCATACCAACAGCAAGGCCGCCGATGTTGATGAAGGACGAAGCCTTGTTTCTTATAAGGTTTCTCCACGCGATTTTTAAATAATTTTTAAACATAACCTTGCGATTTGATTTTTCATGAGACCAGGGAAGAGTCTCACGGCGCAAGATTAAGGGCCTGGTTCGTAAGCGAGGGTCCGTATTATAAAACGGTCGCTCTTTTTTTAGCTGGTTTTTATATTCTGCGGGGCTTATGCCCGTCAACTGCCGGAAAGCACGGTTGAAATTAGTTTTGGAGTTGAAGCCTGAATCATACGCGATGCCCAATAAGGTGAGGTGGTCGTAAGCCGGATCCTGCATTTTCCGGGCCACATCACGAATGCGAAATTCATTGATAAAGTCGGCGAAGCTCTTTTTAAGCGCAAAATTAACAACCCTCGACAGTTCGTGCGGATTCATCCCGAGCCGCCCTGCCAAAGTGGCTAAACTGAGGTCGGGATCTTCATAAAGCAGTTGTCTTTCCACAGTCTTTTTGAGCCACGCGCCTTTCAGCTTCAGTTCAGCCCCGGCCGATAAA
>JAFDZL010000446.1 GCA_018266935.1 Bacteroidota bacterium
CAAGGGCACCTGGGAGCCCGACGAACCTGTCCTGGTCCGGGTGCACAGTTCGTGCGTTACCGGCGATATTTTCGGATCGTGCCGCTGCGACTGCGGGCCGCAACTGCACAAAGCCATGCAAATGATAAGCGAAGAAGGCAAAGGTATTGTGGTGTATATGAACCAGGAGGGGCGCGGCATCGGCCTGATCAATAAACTCAAAGCATACCACCTGCAGGAGAATGGCCTTGATACCGTTGAGGCAAACCTGAAGCTTGGCTTTAAAATGGACCAGCGCGATTACGGCATCGGCGCGCAGATATTGCGTAGCCTGGGTGTCTCAAAAATGCGCCTGATGACCAACAACCCCAAAAAGCGCGCCGGCCTGGTGGGTTATGGCCTCGAAGTGGTTGAAAACGTACCGATCGAGATCAAACCAAACCCGTACAATGAAGCCTATCTGAAAACAAAACGGGATAAAATGGATCACACCATCCTGCGTGATCACTGATCCTGGTCCGCCTGGAAACCTTTTGTATCACCGATGGGCGTTGCTGGGGGCGGCTGGGTAGGTGTTTTTGGCGGCGGCGGTATTACAGGAGCCGATTTCGGGTGCGATCTGAATATATTTCTGAAGAATTCGCCAAAAGTGTCAAAATCTCTTTGATAAACAAGGCCCAACCCGTTCACATATTGCGCCGTAATGGCGTCTATCACATTCAATTCTGTAGTACTCAGCTGCCTGTATGAGTACCGGGCGCTCAGGTCGCCGTTTTTCAATATCTGGTATTGCGCGCTGAAGTCCTTAGAAAGCTGGTTGAAGTTGGAATTGAAGATAGTCGGCTGGTTGGCGAATAACAAGTTGCTGCCGGTATTAGTGAATAAGCTGCCTTGCAGAATTATCCTTTCATTCAAAAGGCGAAGAGAAGCACTGGCATCGTTAAAAGAGCGGATATTCAGGTCAAAGTTCTTGATCGCATTAGACTGCGAGATGACAGCGTTTAGCTTGCTGAACGCGAGCTCGCTCACGGCCTCAGTTCCGGCCGATGTGAGCGTGTTTGTGCCCGACCAGAAACTTCTTGTCACGATCACGCTTACCGCCTGCTGGTTCCTGTTAAAGTCGTCGGCCAGGTATGTGCTCAGGTCGTCTTTGATTGATGGGTTGGTTGGGAAATTAAAATCAAAGTCGATTACCGGTGTCAACAGTGATTTGGTCAGTATCAACTCTGCCTGTACCAGCGTAAAGGGATTAGCCTGCTTGGCAGTAGAAGCCTGCCCGGCCGCAGCGTACAAGGGGCTAATATCGGTTCTTAATTCATAAACCGCCGTCATATTGATCTCGGCATTGGCGGGGTCTCCGGTCCATCTTATCGTTCCGCCCTGGTTTACCTGGAAATCCTTGCTGATGACGTTCTTGGCGACAAATTCAAACTTACCGCTGGTTATCAGGTAGTTCCCATACATGTTAAAATCGCCAAGGCTACTGATATTCAGCTTCAGATCGTTGACGGTTCCGTTGCCCTCCAGTTTGCCGTAATCGGTCGTAATCTTTACCGTGGTCTTTTCATCGGCACTCAGGTCGAAATTTAGTGTAATACCGTGGAACGGCTTTGCCTGCACCGTCGGCATCGTAGTGTCCCGGTGGTCCACATACCGGATAAACTCATATGTGCTTGCGGTGGAAGAGGTATTGAGCGGGATATTGAATACGGTACCGGCTTCGGTTTTTGCCTTGATGTCGATATTCATATTGTCGGTAGGGCCGTTGAATTTGAACGTGCCCGTAGCGAAGGCGGTACCGAAATAGAGGTGATTATCTTTGAAAGTAGTGTTCAGGGCCAGCAGGTTTTTAGCTTCAAGCGTCACCTCGATATCCGGGTTCGAAAGGTCGTTCATATCTACGGTTCCGTTTGCTATACCGGTATTGCCCCTGTAATCGGTTAGCGCCAGGTCCTGTATGTTGATCACGCTGCCCTTCACCGCCAGCGTATGGTTGATGGTGTAAGGTGTTTTCAGGTAGTTGACGGTCACGCCGGTGTTCTCAAGCGAAATATCGCCATCAAATTGCGGATCGGACAATGAACCGGTGACTTTAATATCACTTGAGATCGTCCCTTTCAGATTGGATACCAGGTCCTTAACAAACGGCGCGAATATGATCGCTTCACTGTGATTCATTTTTACACCGAAATCCAGCGAGTTCTGGCTGCTATCCCTGCCCAAAAGGTACGCCCCCGCTATGTTCATGGTCTCCAGGCCGCGGCTCACAATATTCATCTTCATATTGGCCTGTTTACGGTTGCTGTCGAGCGAAGAAGCAACCTTTACATCACCGATGTAGGTCCTGTTCATGACGAACGAATCGATAGCCAGGTGAGAGTCGAAGGTCGGCGCTTTGGTGATAGCGCTTAGCACCACATTACCGTTAAGCGTGCCTTTCAGCTTAATATCGGCGGTTTTAACCAACTGGTCAAAAGTGCCCATGCTGAACTTTTCAAAATCCACCTTAAGCTCGTCAGCCGCGTTGCCCGAGATCAGTCCGTTGATCTTCACCTTCTGGCTCCCATTGGCCAGTTCGAATCCTGATACCTGCGTCTTTCCGTTGAATAACCGGATCTTCACCTGGTTATCTATGCGCCAGTCCTGGTGCTCCAGTATCACATCGGAAGGCAGCAATTTAAGCCTGGCTGTGGTATCCCGCGCGAACTGTACCAGGCCATAAAGGTCGAGCTGGTTTGTGGCGTCCTTATCAGCCAGCTTAATATTGAAATCGAGGCTGTCTTTTTTCAGAAAGTTGGTGATGTCGATGTTTTTTACAAACAAACTATCGCTGAAGTTGATCTTGCTGAGCGAAACGTTTACGCCAAGATATTGGTCCGTGGTGTTTTCGTCTATGATCAGGTCGTGAAATACGGTGCTGCCCAGGGTAATGGTTTTCACGTATCCGTTAAACGTGGCGGTCTTATCCTGCGAATTGAATTTTGCTACGAACGTTCCCTGGTCGGGCACTTTCACATCGGGCCTGAAAAACGCCAGCAGCGGGTCGAGGTTCTTCAGATGCAGGTTGAATGCGAAATTTTGCGGGTTGAAGGGAGCCGGGTTGATCTGCAGCGAAGGGATATATTTTTTGACGATGGTTTCGAAGTAGGCCGGCAGCGTAGCCAGGTCGTAGCTACCTTTCAGGCTGCCGTCGGCTAAGTCAGACCGCAGCATGATCGCGCGGTCGTTCCCAATACCATTTGCGGCCAGGTACAGTGAATCTACGCCGTAATCACGACGCGGATCGGTGACCCGGATACACGATACCGCAAGCGTTCCCTGTGTGTTGTTCAGGGTGTTTCCCGAAAAATCGGAATTCACCTGCGCCGATAAGGTAACCGTGTCACTAACTAATTTCAAGGCATTCAGGTGGGCGTTATCCAATTTGGCCGAGAAATTGTAAACAGGCAGCTGAGGATTCAGGTCAACGCTGCCCCTTGCGTCCAGTTTAACATTTCTGTCGTTAACGGTAACGTGTCCATTGGCCACCTTTCGGGCAAACGTGCCATTTACGCCTACGTTGCTGTAATCATATCCATTCAGTGTGATATACTTAATGGCTGCATTTAGTTTCGCGTCCACGGTGTTTAGTTTGTCGCCACTTCCGTTCACATCTGCGGTCAATGTCGTGCGGCCCATACCAGGCACGTCGATCAGTTTGCCCAGGTCAAAACTGTAGGTGGATATTTTACCGCTGTAGGACGGCTTTCCATTCTTTGCAATCTTCAGGTTGATATCCGAATCGAACCGCCCCAGTTTGGTTTTGAAAGTGCCGTAAGCGATAAAGTCGTTCTGCAGGCCGGCAAAGCGCCCGGTAAAGTTTACATCGCCGAATTTGGAAAATATATCCGGCGCCTTTGCGGTCGGGTCGCCGGCAAAGTTACTGTACAGGTAATCAATATCGCGTTTATTGGTGGCTACCTGCTCAAAATTGAGTTCGAGGAAAGTGTTCTTCCAGTCGGGGAGGCCTTTCAGGTTGAAATCGCCTTTTACGTAGGTAGCCTGCCCGCCTGTTATCAGCATGTTTTTCGAGCGCAGGTTACCCACATATCCGGTGATATGGCCCTTCAGCCCAAGGTCGAACCTGGTCTTGTTCAGCCCGTCGGTGAAGTAAGCAATATCGCTTGACGAAACCCGCGATTGCCTGAAATCACCGTCCATATATACGCCGGTCTCGATATGATTGAAATCATCGAACGATTTAAATCTCATTTTCAGGTTGTCCCACAGATCTGTTTTGCCAGTCTTCAGGTGCATGTGGCGCACCACGATCTGGTTGCTGTCCACGGTAGCGGCGCCGCTCAGATTGTCGATGGAAAATCCGCTTTTGGCTTCCTTCAGCGTCAGGTTATCGATGTCGCCTTTGAAGAGGTGATGGGTGATATCCATATTCATCACCACCGTGCTGAAGTTGTGGACATCTACGTCGTCAAAATTCACCTGCTTCATCAGCGTATCCACCTTCTGATTCTTGTACCGGAAGTGCATATTGTTGATGGCGACCTTTTCAAAGATCACTTTCCATGGCTCGCCAGGTTTTTTGTTCTTTGTGGTATCAGGCGGCGATTTGAAATAATCGATAATAAAATCCAGGTTGCTGTGGCCATCCTTCTGATCTTTCAGATATACCGACGCGTTGTCCAACTGGACCAGGCTGAGGTCGAGCACACGCTTTTTCGTACTGCTGAACAGCGAAAAGCCATTGATGCCAACCTCGAGGTGGGGCGTATTGACCAGCGTGTCCTTGCTTTTGTCGAGCACATAAAAAGTATCCAGCGCCACGCGCGAAAACGGTTTAAGATAAAGGGCGCCGATATAAACTTTGGTGTGCAGGCTTGCGGACAGGGATTTAGCAACTTTTTTAGCGGCCCAGGTTTGCACGGGCTTGTATTGGAACAACAGCAGGACAATACTGAGCAATAGCAATACCCCCAGCACAATCCCAAGCGCTATTTTCAGTACTTTTTTAATAACTTTGTCCCCAAAAAGATTAAAGCTCAAAGGTAAAATTCAAAAACCGATAATGTGTTTTACTTTTTGAACATATTAACGTTTTTTTTTGACTTTAATTTGGTACCGAAGGTTTACTGACCCTCAATATTTTAGAAATTTCCCACAGACAGTGCCTGTAATACTCGGAATAGAATCTTCCTGCGATGAAACTTCTGCCTCGATTTGCGCCGATGGCGCCATTTTGAGCAACGTAATTGCCAATCAAACCATACACGAAGCTTATGGCGGCGTGGTGCCCGAACTGGCTTCGCGCGTGCACCAGCAAAACATCGTTCCGGCTGTTCAGCAAGCTATCTTTAAAGCGAAGATCGAAAAAAAAGATATTGATGCTGTGGCTTTTACGCGGGGGCCGGGGCTTTTAGGATCGTTGCTTGTGGGCGTTTCATTTGCCAAAGCATTTGCCCTGGCCAAAGGTATTCCCCTAATTGAAGTGAACCATATGCAGGCGCATGTGCTGGCGCATTTTATCGACGAGCCGAAACCGTCGTTCCCGTTCCTGTGCCTGACCGTTTCAGGTGGTCACACACAGATCGTTTTGGTGAAAGACTATTTTGATATGGAAGTCGTGGGCCAAACTAACGACGATGCCGCCGGTGAGGCGCTTGATAAAACCAGCAAGATATTGGGTCTGCCGTATCCCGGCGGCCCGCTGATCGACAAACATGCGCGCCTCGGTAACCCCGACGCTTACCAGTTCCCGGAGCCGCAGATACCAGGACTGGATTTCAGCTTCAGCGGTCTGAAAACAGCAATTCTGTATTTCATCAGGGATAATGTTGCCGCTAATCCCAA
>JAFDZL010000447.1 GCA_018266935.1 Bacteroidota bacterium
GGCGAGCGTGAACAAAAATGACATCGCCGCCGCGATATACGCTGTGGTGAACAAGCAATTTACCCTGGACAGCCGCGAGCTGATGCAAATCAAGTGTGAATGTAAGCTATTCGACGAAGAGAATTTTGCGCTGAACGATATTACCTTCCACAAACGCGACGACGCAGCCATGATCACGATCCATGCCTCAATCAACGGCGAATTTTTGAATACCTATTGGGGCGACGGCGTTATCGTATCCACCGCCACAGGCTCTACCGCGTATTCGCTGAGCTGCGGTGGCCCGATCATTTTTCCCGATTCCAACTCGGTTGTGGTAACGCCCATCTCGCCGCATAACCTTAATGTACGCCCCATCGTATTACCCGACAGCAGCACGCTTACTTTCGAAGTGGAGTGCCGCAGCGCCAATTACCTGGTATCATGCGACTCCAGGACGGCGGTTGTTGATAAAACGATGCAATTTGATATTAGCAAAGCGGGTTTTAAACTCAACCTAATCCGGTTGAGTAATGAAAGTTATTTATCCACGTTAAGGAACAAGCTGATGTGGGGACTGGACGCCCGCAACTATTAATTTTGGTAATGCCCAGGTATTTACTCGCCATATTTCTGCTTTTCCTGTCACTGAGTTTACGGGCGCAATCCTGGGAGATAGGTGGTACTGTGGGAGCAGCCGGCTACATGGGCGATCTTAATCCTAACAATCCTTTAAAGCCAAGCGGCATTGCTTTCGGCGCCTTTGGCCAGCGTAATTTCGATGGGTACTGGTCGCTTAAGCTGCAGTATATGTTCGGGCAGATACAGGCCTCTGATGCCAATTCCTCAGACCCGCAGTTCAGGCAGCGTAACCTCAGCTTCCATACACAACTCAACGAAATTGCGGCCATAGGGGAGTTCAATCTTTTCAAATACATTCCAGAAGCCGGTCAAAACCGGTTTACGCCCTTCATCTATTTCGGTGTTGGCATTGTAGGCTACAACCCGCAGGCGGTTTACCAGGGGCATACCTATGATCTGCGGCCGCTGACAACCGAAGGCGAATCCAAACCATACTCCAGTGCGGCGCTTACGGTACCTTACGGCGTCGGTTTCAAATACAATTTTTCAGGCAAATGGAATTTCATCGCCGACATAGGCTACCGTAACCCCTATACGGATTACCTGGATGATGTTTCAAAAAACTATGCTCCCAAAAGCAGTTTTACCAATCCCATAGCCCAGGCGCTGTCCGACCGCTCAGGCGAAAATACCGGTGTTTACATAGGCGCACCCGGCACCCAACGCGGCGATATGCGCCCGCACGACACCTACTGGTTTGTCGGGCTGACCATCTCTTTTACTATCGTTTCGACTAAGTGCTATTATTGAGCATTTAGACCCCAGCCACATTTTATTCCAAATACTATGCTAATCTCACCATTGTCGAAATTCTATTCTGTATAAAATACTATTTGTAAAATATAATTCGTTTTAGGGGTATAATTTATGAAGATCATATAACCTAAAACTGAAAATCATGGCTGAATTAGCTGCCTCCGAAAAAAGCGGCCGAAGGGGCTCAGGGAAAAGGCTCGATCCCCGCGTCGATTTTACTGCGATGGTCGATCTTGCATTTCTGCTGATCACATTTTTTATCCTGACCACATCGCTCTCCAAACCCCACGTCATGAAGCTTGAAATGCCGCCTAAGAATGTGCCTCCAGGAGCTGATGCAGCGAGCAGAACCATGACGATTTGTCTTGGCAGCAATGACCAGGTATTGTGGTATCTCGGTTTGCCCGACAGGCCGCTTGTGCAGCCTACTATGGTAGGTTACGGTAAAAACGGACTCCGCGCCGCCCTAATAAATACTGAAAAGCGCGTGAAGAAAACTACGGGTCAGGAGCTCATTGTGATCTTAAAGCCCAGCGATCATTCTGTATATGATAATTTGATCTCCAGCCTGGATGAACTCGATATTACCGGCGTGCCTTCGTATGCCATAGCCGATATATCGCCAGCTGACATCAAAATGCTGCAGCAAAAAAACGCCTATTAAACCACCTAAACCTCCAATGAACCGCCGGCTCCAACCCAGCCGGCGGCTTCGTTTTTATAGCATTTGACGTCATATAACAGCCTGTTTTCCGGCGGTTTTCTTTTTTTGCGCCATACTAAAAAAAGTACAATTAAGTTTTACCTTTGTACCCTGAAAAATTCCGGTGCATGCTGTATTGCCCGGTTTTAGGTAAAGACTTTTGAGCCGGGCGCCGCGCTTCGAAGCAGCAACAAATGGGATATAAGGAACAGATAGATATTTCGAGGCTACCGCAGCACATTGCCATTATTATGGATGGCAACGGGCGCTGGGCCAAGGAAAAGGGCAAGCTGCGCGTGTTCGGGCATAAGAACGGTGTGGTATCTGTTCGTGACGTTGTCGAGGCATCTGCCGAACTGGGCATCAAATACGTCACCTTATATACTTTTTCGTCCGAGAATTGGAACCGCCCCAGGCTGGAAGTGGCGGCCATCATGGAGCTGATGATCTCGACCATCAACAAGGAGATCGGCAGGTTCATGCAAAACAATATCAGGCTGAATGCCATCGGCGATCTTGAAATGCTTCCGGAAAAAGCGTACAACGAACTGACCGGTGCAATTAAAAAAACCGAACACAACACAGGGCTTGTTCTTACGTTAGCATTGAGCTACAGTTCAAGGCGCGAGATCGTTCACGCGGCGAGATCGCTGGCCTGCAAAGTGCAGCGCGGGGAG
Source organism: Bacteroidota bacterium (assembly GCA_018266935.1). GTDB lineage: Bacteria > Bacteroidota > Bacteroidia > Sphingobacteriales > Sphingobacteriaceae > Mucilaginibacter. Next base: position 2,758 of record JAFDZL010000447.1, read on the forward strand.
CTGAAGCCCGAAGATATTAATGAAGAAACGTTTAAGGATAATTTATACACCGATGGAATGCCCGACCCGGAATTGCTGATCAGAACAAGCGGCGAATACCGCATCAGTAATTACCTCCTCTGGCAGATCGCATACGCTGAGCTGTATTTTACTTCAAAACTTTGGCCCGATTTCAGGCGTGAAGACCTGTTCGAAGCCATCGTTGATTATCAGAAACGCGAACGCCGTTTTGGGCTCATCAGCGAGCAATTGAATTAAATTTTTCTTTTAACACTTTTTAACAACTGTATAAATTATTTTTAGCGCACTAAAATACCCGGATGAATAAATTTCTTTTCGCTATAATTTTCACTGTAATTGGTACCGCCGCGATGGCCCAGGTGACTAACCAGCCGAGGGTCACGCTCAATAAAACTATTCCAGCCGATAGCCTGAGTTACCTTACGCCGCGCGATTATATCGTAGGCGGCGTGACGGTCACCGGCACCAAGAACCTGGACAAGGACGTACTGGTACAGATATCAAAACTGAACAAAGGCGACAGGATCAACGTTCCGGGCGAGCAAAGCGCAGCTATCGTAAAGCGCATGTATGACCAGGGTCTTTTTGACGACGTGCAGCTGAATGTTACCAAAATAAACCTCGATACCATTTACTTTGAGATAGCCGTTGTGGAACGTCCCCGTTTGTCAAGGATGCACATCACCGGGCCGCGCAAAGGTGAGATTGAGGACCTGCAGAAAAAATTGAGCGACAAAAACTCGAAGATCGTTAACGAGAACCTGCTAAGCACTACCACAGCCATCATCAAGAAGCATTTTGCCGAAAAGGGGTTTTTAAATACAACCGTTACCATAACCCAGCGCAAGGATCCGGGAGATGCGAATAGCGTGATACTGGATGTAGCGGTCGATAAAAAGCAGAAGGTAAAGATCAACAAGATAATATTCGAAGGCAACCAGGCATTCAGTGCCAAAAAGCTGAAAAAATACCTGAAGAAGACGCGTGAGCGCAAATGGTACAACCTGTTCGGTTCGAGAAAATTCAAGCAGGATCAGTACGAAGAAGATAAGCAGACCCTGGTTGAAAAGATGCAGGACAAGGGTTATCGCGATGCCGAAATACTGAAGGACTCCGTATGGAAGAACGATGACGAGACGGTAAATGTCAAGATCAAGCTGTACGAGGGCCATAAATATTATTTTGGCAACATTACCTGGGCGGGCAACGCGCAATACCCCAGTTCGGTGCTGAACAAACTGCTGCGCCTAAAAAAGGGCGACGTTTTCAGTGAGGAAGAATTGGGTAAACGACTGTCGGGCCCGACGCCGAACAACGATGATATTTCCACCCTGTACCTGGATAACGGCTACCTGACCTATAGCGCCGACCCGGTTCAGACCAAAGTATATAACGACACAGTGGATATGGATATCCGTATCTACGAAGGCCCGCAATACACTTTGAACCGCATCATCCTGAAAGGTAACGATGTGACTAACGATAAGGTGGTAAGGCGCGAGATCCGTACCAAGCCCGGTCAGAAGTTTAACAAGGAGTTGCTGATTCGCAGTACGCGTGAAATATCGCAGCTGGGTAACTTTGACGAGCAAAAGACCGAGCCGAAG
>JAFDZL010000448.1 GCA_018266935.1 Bacteroidota bacterium
CATCATTTATTCCATGTTGCATTCCATCGCGCTTTTCGGCGCTATATTTTTCAACAAGCTGCATTTCATCAAGACAGGATTTGCATTTCTCATCGGTTATGCGCTCCTCATGGTCGTTAACACTTTGTTCGTAAAGTTCATCACCGGGCTCAACCTGGTCAAATTCGCGATGCCTTTTGGTTTTCTCAATTTCAACATCGGCGATAAATATTATTCAGTGGTGGTCAAAGGTGCGCCATCCTTAGCGGCGGTACTCGTCATATCGGTTGCAGCAATATTGGTTTGGGTTGCGGCTTATTTCAGGTTAAAGGAGAAGCAGGTTTAACATGGAATTTAAAGATAACGAAGCGATATACCTGCAGATCGCAGCATTTGTGTGCGAGAATATCCTGACCGGCAAATGGACCGCCGGGCAAAAAATATTGTCCGTTCGCGACCTCGCTGTCGAACTTGAAGTCAACCCGAATACAGTGATGAGATCTTATGAATTTTTACAAGGGTTGGAAATAATTTACAACAAACGCGGCCTGGGCCTTTTTGTAGCCGAAGACGGTTTTGAAAAGGTGAAAGCTTACCGCAAAAAGCAATTCGTTGAACAAAACCTGCCAGGTTTTTTTAAAAACATCTACCTGCTGGATATATCTATGGAGGAAGTGAGGCGGCAGTACGACGATTTTTTGGCCAACCAGCGTATTACTAAACCGAATAAGGAAGAACATGAAGACAAGCAATAAAATATTGATCGTCACGCTCGCGCTGCTCATTGGCTGCCTGGGCTTCTATGATATGGGGCTAAAAGCCAAATATGAAACGGGCGATTATACGAACCCCTATAGCAACTATGAGAAGTTAAGCTACAGGAATTTTGATGTGGTCGAGCTCAATTCATCCACTGCGATCAACATTATGCTGGTACAAGGTCCTTTTAAGGTTTTGGCCAGCTCGCGAGTAACAGATTATCTCGACATCCGCCAGGAAAAGAACAGGCTGATCATTGGTGCAAAGTTCCCCAATCAATACCGGGGCGAGGCCGACCAGTATATCGTTTATATCTCATGCCCGCGCCTTTCCACGCTCAAAGCCGACGCATCTTATATGGCCGGCGATGTGAAAGTAACAGATACGCTTGCCCGTGATCTGAACTGGCGGCCGACCGTGATCAATGGCTTTACGGCCGATAGCCTCAATATCGAAGAGGACCATGCCGGGAATGTTTTGCTGCTGAATAATAAGATCGGTCAACTGCATGCGACCGTGGGTCTGAGCAACCGGAGCGGTTCGGCGCTGACCATCGGTCAAAACAACCAATTCGCCGGCACGGAAATCAACGTTTTAAACCGGAGCCGGCTATGGATCAGGGCAAATTCTACCAACAATATAAACTATCATTTGGCCGACAGTGCAACACTTATGGTGAACGGCGCGTCAGTAAAACATCTTCTAAATCTTAAATAGTTATGAAATTAGTGATCAATTCCCTTTCAAAAACCTATGCCAACGGCGTGGCCGCCATTAAGGATGTCTCGCTGACGCTGACTAACGGCATGTTCGGCCTGCTGGGCCCTAACGGCGCCGGTAAATCTTCGCTGATGCGCACCATCGCCACCTTACAGGAAGCTGACTCAGGTTCTGTTTTTCTTGACGACCTGGATGTGCTAAAAAATAAAACGCAGGTAAGGCAATTGCTCGGTTACCTGCCGCAGGAGTTTGGTGTTTACCCCAAAATATCGGCCGAACGTATGCTCGATCATATCGCTCAACTGAAAGGCGTTGGCAATGCGGGCGAACGAAAAGAATTGGTGCTCGGTTTGCTGGAGAAGGTTAACCTTTTTAAGGATAGAAAGAAGCATTTGGGCACCTACTCAGGCGGCATGAAACAGCGTTTCGGGATAGCCCAGGCGCTTATCGGCGACCCGAAGTTGATCATTGTTGACGAACCGACAGCAGGCCTCGACCCGGCTGAAAGGAACCGTTTCTATAACCTCCTGAGCCAGTTGGGTGAAAATACCATCGTTATCTTATCAACCCATATTGTGGAAGACGTAAGTACGCTTTGCTCCAGTTTTGCCATCATTTGCCTGGGCGAGGTGCTGTATGCGGGCGACCCCGACACGGCGGTGAAAGAACTGGACGGCAAGATTTATTCAAAGGCAATCAATCAATCCGAGATACAATATTATCGCGACGTTTACCAGGTAATATCCACCCAGTTGAAATCGGGAAAACTGCATATCCGCATATTGCAGGAAGAAAGCAAACCGCAGGACGGCTTTGTAGCGGCCGCGCCAAATCTCGAAGACGTTTACTTCAGCAATATCGCCACGCGTGTAGATGTAAATACCATGTAATTCGCTTTAAAACAATAGCTTATGTTTTTGAAAATATTTCTGTTCGAGATCCAAAACCGGATCCGCAGGCCCGCCGTCTATCTTTATTTTTCAGCCGTATTGGTGTTTACCGTGTTCGCATTTTCAACGGGTACGCTGCCCGTTGGCGAAAAAGAGCATATCAATTCGCCATACCTCATTACGTTCTGGTGCTGCGCCATGACGATGATGATGATGCTGATCAGCTCGTCTGTCATGGGCACGGCTTTATACCGTGATATTGAATACCAGACCAAAGATTATTACCTTACCTACCCTATTACCCGCGGCGGATATTTCTGGGGCCGGTTTTTTGGTTCTTTCGCCTTCATGATCCTGGTTGCGCTCGCCATCCCGTTAGGTATTTTCCTGGGAACTGTTATCGGTCCGGCGATCGGGAAAACGGTTCCGGCGCAATATGGTCCAAATAAGCTCATTTATTACCTCTACCCCTTCCTGCTGATCGCATTGCCTAATATATTCTTCACATCATCTCTTTTTTACGGCCTGGTTGCCGTTACACGGAATATTAAGGTGATCTATTTCGGCGGCATATTGCTGTTCATGTTCTATTTTATCGCCGTGTTCTTTCTCGATCACACGACCAACATTACCGTAATCGGGATCTCCGACCCGTTCCTTATCAACGGCGTCAGGCACCAGATGAATAACGCGAGCACGGCCGAGCACAATAACACATTGATCGCGATAAACGGACCGCTGGCTATTAATCGCTTGCTTTGGCCCGGCCTGGGATTGGTGGTGCTGATCATCACTTATGCCCGGTTCAATTTTGAGAAGTTCTTCGCGGGCAAGCGTGATAAGGCTGCCATCGACGAAGCAGGCGCCAGATCTAACAAGGTGCTCAAAATACCGGCTGTAAGCTTTTCAGGGAAGTACAACAAAGTCACGCTAAAAGGCCTGGTCAAACTTGAACTGCTCAATATACTCCGCGATAACTACTTCTGGATGATCGTCGGAGCCGGAAGCGTTTTCCTGGGTTTTGTATTCTGGCTCGGTGATAACAATTACGGCGTGCAGGAACTGCCCAGGACGGTAACGCTGCTTGGTCTTTTTGCCGATGCTTTCCCGTTCTTCATGTTTTTTATCATCATGTTCTATACCGGCGAAACATTACAGCGCGACCGGAGTACGCGTTATGCTTTCATCAACGATTCGCTGCCGCCGCCTAACTGGGTGCTCAATGGTTCCAAGCTCATCTCGCTGCTGGTTATCGCCGCAGGGCTGGCATTTTTGCCGATGATCATAGGTATCATCGCGCAGTTGCTCCGGGGCTTCACGCAGGTTCACTTATCCACATACCTCAGCTACATATTGGTGATGCTGCTGCCCAAATTGCTCGCCGCGGCGGTGTTTTGCTATGTGATCCAGGTGGTCTTTAATAACAAGTTCGCCGGCTATGCATTTGGCGTCACGCTATGGGCTGGGATGTTCTTCCTCGATACAACGAACACATTCAACTATCATCTCCTGCTCTATTCCTATACGCCCAATTCCGGCATTTCGGATATGGACGGCATTGGCCACATGGCGAGGCCCATACTTTGGTTCGACCTGTACTGGTTATTGGCCGGCGCACTGCTCATCGTCATCGCGGCGCTGTTTTATAACCGTGGCGTCAATTCATCATTCAAAGAAAGGCTGCAACTGATCCCCGAAAGATTTGACCGGAAAACAAAACTGTTCGTCGGCGCATTATTGCCGGTGTTCCTCATTGTCGGGGGCTACCTTTACTACAATATAAGCTACCTGAATGAATTTTTGACCAAAGGCGAGAATGATGACCGGGCAATCGTCTATGAAAAGGCGCTGAAGCATTTCCAGGATATGCCGCTGCCGAAGGTCACGCGCATCAAAATGTTTGTTGACCTGTATCCCTATAAAAAGCAGGAATTTGTAAAGGCGGCGGTAACCATCGTCAATAAAAACGACAAACCTGTGTCTGAAATGCTCCTCGATGCCGATGGATTAACCGATTACTCGATCAGCATGAACGGAAAACCTGTGCCGTTCACCTGTCCGCTGCTTTATTCGCGCGCTTTCTTCAGTTGGTTTGGGCCGAAGCAGGATACCTCCGATTTCAGGCTGTACAAATTTGAGAAGCCGCTGGCGCCCGGTGATTCTGCCGTGCTGCAGGTCAATTCATCCGTCATCCATAAAGGCTTTGAAAACGGCATGTATGCTGCTAACCTGTTGAACAACGGTACATTTTTTACCGGTGGCCTGCCCAACCTGGGTTACGATGATGACGACGAGATCAGCAGCCCTTACGTGCGGAAGAAAGCCGGTTTAAAACCAAAACAGGACGAAGTAATAGCGCAGAACGACCCCGTCGGCATCCGCACCCTGAAAGCCGGGAAATCATCCGATCTCCTCAGCATGGATGTCACCGTGAGCACCGAAGGCGACCAGGTGGCCATCACCCACGGCGACCTCGTCAAACAATGGAAAGAGAACGGCCGCAATTATTTTCATTACATACAGAACAGGCCGGGTATGTACGCGCCTTTTGGCATCCTTTCAGCCAGGTATGCCGACCGGAAAGATAGCGTGATGCTCGACCACAAAGTGAACATCGATATTTATTACGATCCGGAGCATAGCGCCAATATCGACCGGTATGTAAAAGCTTATAAAGACGGCCTGAAATATTTCAGCTCGGTTTATGGCAATTATCCGTTCGACAATATCCGCCAGGTTGAAACCGCGCCTTACGGCCCGCGTAACGCTGCAACAACTACATTGAATACCTATTCGGAATTTAACGGCTGGAACGCGCATTTCACCAACCCCGATCAGTTTGATTACCTGTATTCCAATGCCGTCAGGGCGCTGGCGCAGCAATGGTGGCGCTTCCAGGTGGCGCCCAATGCCACAGCCGGTTCGCTGGTGATACCCGAAGGACTGGCCAGCTACGATGCATTGGTAATGAATGAGAAAAAATATGGCGAAGCCAATATGCGCAATATCGTGCTTGACCAGTTGGGGTTTTACCTGTTCATCCGCAGGCATATGGACCGCCCGGAACAGCCGATCATCAAAGCCGACGAATGGTTTGAATGGGGCAGCAAAACGGGTGTCGCGCTATATGGACTGAGCAAACTCATAGGCGAAGACAGCGTGAACAACGCCCTGCGCGAATTTAAAAACGCCTACGCCTTTAAAACCAACGGTCCGTTTGCCGGTGCGCCCGACCTTTACCGCTGCCTGCAAAAACATACGCCGGACTCGTTACAATATTACCTCAACGACACCTGGCAAAAGGTGACGCTTTATGACAATAAGATCAATTCCGTAACCGTGAACAAGACCGGCAACAGGGATGAATACAAGATCACTTTGAAAATAAGTATCGGCAAAGCCTGGCGGGGCGATAAAGGCGACGATGTGCCTGCGCTGAAGATGAACGACTATATCGATATCGGCGTTTTCGGGCAGGATACGAAAAACAAGGATGGCAGCACAAAGGCCAATTTCGCTTACCTGGAACGGTACAAATTTACCCGTGGTGATCATGAACTGACATTTATCGTCAAGGGCAAGCCAAAAGCAATAGCTATCGACCCGCTGGGATATTTAATAGACCGGAACCCGAACGATAATTTTAAGGATTTGGAATGATCAGTTTGCAGCACGTTTCTGCTCCTCTTCCGAACCTGATTTGCTTTGCGTTTTAGTGAGTTTGCCACTGCCGAAACGGTAATTGAAGGTTAGGGTAACTGCTCGTGAATAAATTAACCCATGGCCGTATTGATTGAGGTTAAGATAATGATCAGTAGCACTTCGGCTGTCGGTGTTCAAAACATTAATGCCATTAATCGTAATGGATCCCTGGTCATGAAATAGCTTTTGTTTAAGCGCAATATCCAATGTGGAATAGGCACTGAATATCGAACCGACGAATTGGCGTTTGGATTCGTACTCAAAATCGGCTTCTGCAGATAATTTATCGGTGCAATGGAAGCTATTATTGGTAACAAAGTCAATGGTGGCAAAACCGGGGTCATCCAGGCTGAAGCCACCGGCAGTACTGCCGGTGAACGAATTCTGATAGATGGTTACCGTAGTATTGGTAGTGAACCATTTGAACAGATCCTTATTGTAACTGATATCGACGTTCCATGAATGCGCTCCCTGTATATTTGTAGGCATACGGGTAATGGTTGTTCTGTTGGAATCGAGATAGTATAGCGTGCGCATGTAATTGCGGTCGATATCATAAGCTGCGGTGATAAAAAAAGTATTGCGCCATGCCCAGGTAAATTCGGTGTGCCAGTTAAAGTCAGGTTTCAGGTTCGGGTTGCCCAGGAAAGAAATGGTCGCCGAGAGCGGCCGCCTGAAAGGCACGTACTCGTGATAGTCCGGGCGGTCGGTTCTTCGGCCGAACTGAAAGTTAAGCGCGTTTTGGTCATTCAGTTTGTCACTCAGAAACAGTGTGGGAAACAATCCGAAATAATTCTGATCGACCGATGCTGTGGTAAATAATTGCTGCCCTTTCATCACGGTTTGCTCCGCGCGTAAACCGGCCTGGACACTCAATTTGTTGTATTGCCTATTAAAATTGACATACGCCGCATTGATATTCTCGCTGTTGACATTATAATCGCTCAATGCGGAGTCGACCAGATCCTGGCCGCCGGGCTGGTTGTAATAGGTGCTGTTGTTGATGGTCTTTACATAGCTGGATTTGATGCCCGTTTCGAGTTTGCCGTTTCCCGGCAATGGCTGCGTATAATCGGCCCTCGCGCCAAAAATGCGCAGGGTTCTCGACTCATCGATAAATGCATTGTCCTGGTTCAGGAAGCTACCGGATGCGTCATAATTGACAGCAGTGTTATACTGTCCGGGCCTGTACCGGTAATTGGAATAGTCCACGTCAGCCGACCATTGCCTGCCTGCGGTATCCAACTTGTGCAACACTTGAACCCCTGTGGTAAAATTGACGGGCTTGTCCTTGTTCAAGGCCGAATAATTTTCGTTACCGGCCCTGTTGCGGTTGCTGTCAAGCGTTGTCATCGGGGCGACCAGGTTATTGTAATAACTCCGGTCAGAAACGCTGCCGGTGAATGTCAGGGTCGTTTTTTGCGAAAGATAAAGGTCGAGCCCTGCCAGCGAATTGTAACCCCGGTTAACCGTAACGCCTGTATTGGTTGAGACCTGCTCCGAAACCAGGGCGTTGCCGTTCATAATGTCGCTGGTGACATTATTCTTGCTGTATCCCTTATTGTAGCCGTAACTGTTGTTTAGGTACAGATTATATTTGCCAGTTTTGTAATTGAGCGCCAGGCTGTTGTTATAACGCCCATAATAACCCTGGCCTATGCTGCTTGTCAAAGCTCCGTTCAGGCCGCTTTTGGCATTCTTTTTCCGGATGATGTTGATGATACCCCCCGTTCCGGATGCATCATATTTTGAAGACGGGTTGGTCATGATCTCGATCTTCGAAATATCGGAAGACGGCGTATTGGTAAGCAGGCTGGCCAGGTCATCGGCTGACAAAAAATTCGTTTTGCCGTCGATAATGATGTTCACGCCCGATTTGCCGTTGAGGGTGACCTGCCCGTCCGACGTCACCTGAACGCCCGGCAGTTTTTTCAGCAGTTCCAGCACGTTTGTTCCGGTATTGGCAATATTCTGATCCACATTGACAACGGTTTTATCGATCTGTTTTTCGATCAGCGGCGCCCGGGCTTTTACCGATACTTCGTTGAGCATTTTTGACGTCGTATTCAGGATCAGCGTGCCCGCATCAACAACCGAATCCGCAGCGTCAATGACCAAACCATTTTTGACGGCGGGTCTATATCCCATCAGATCGGCCTGGAGGACATAGTTCCCACGGGGCAGATCACTGAAAATAAAATCGCCTGAAAGGTCGGTCGATACGGCTTTGTAAAGCGCCGTGTCGGGCAGCTTTTTTAGGCGCATAACCACAGATGGCAGAGGTGCTTTTTTATCATCGGCTACACTGCCTTTGATGATGCCTTGTGCGTACAATTTAGCGGAACAAAAAAGGAAGACAAGCAATACAAGCGATCGGAATAAGGGCCTCATGGGTCGTAAGTTTTGACCAATGATAGCCGGTTAATACATTAGAAAATCTCAATGCGGGCAGGCAGACATAAACGACTGTCATACAGGAAATTTTAGGATACAAACCTGCCCGGAACGCTAAAAGGTAGTATTCGGGGGTCGCTTTCGCCTTTTGGTCGATGATCGCTGAGCCGAACCGCTAAAATGGTTATACTTGTATATGAACTTATTCGACAGGTTCCTGGCATTTCATAAAAAGCACCGTTGGTTGAGCCATGTGACCTTTTGGCTGATCTACCTGCTTATCGGTGTCAGTTCAAGTAAATACCGTGATGGCACACGGGGAACCTACGGCTTCGAGTTTACCAGCGATGCTTTATATATGTCGGCAGAGATGGTCTTTGCCTACGCATTGGCTTATTTTGTCGTTCCGCAATTTGTTTATCGCAAAAGATATTTGCTTTCAATCGTCGGGTTCCTGTTGTCAAGCTATGCGGCCTGCGTACTTGGCCGCGTTTTTATCGTAAAAATATGTGAGCCAATGGCCGGGGTTGCACCCAAGGCTTTCGAAACTTACACGGAGATATTTACGAATATTCCAAAACTGCTGTATAATTATAATTTCGATATGATGGCGGCGGCCTCCATTTTCGTCTTTTTTAAAATATTGAAAGACCAACTCGAAGCCCAAAAGCGGGTGCTGATCTTTGAAAAGGAAAAAGCCGAAACGGAATTGAAGTTACTGAAGACCCAGTTGAATCCGCATTTCCTTTTCAATACGCTTAATAATCTCTACTCGCTGTCTTTCACATCATCAGCTGCCACCTCACAATCCATCGCACGGTTGGCTGATATTCTTGATCATATGCTATATCGCAGCAATACACCATTTGTGTCACTAAAGGCGGAGATCGGCCTCATCAATAATTATATTGAACTGGAAAAATTAAGATATGATGACCGCCTCACTGTAAATTTCAATACCAGGGTTGAAGGTGAAGTAGTTATCGCGCCCCTCATTGTATTGTCATTGGTTGAAAACGCTTTTAAACATGGCGCCAGTGATGATACCGGGGCACCGGAAATCGACATTGACCTGCATGCTAACGAGCAAAGTTTTATCTTTAAGATATCGAACACGGTGGCCCCAAAAAGCAACGGCGGTCCGGCGGCTTCGAACGAAAGGATCGGCCTTAATAATCTTCGCCGCCAACTGGAACTCATCTACCGTAATGATTACGCGCTTAATGTTACCTGTGACGATAGACGCTTCCATGTGGAGCTATCCATCAAACTAAAACAAGCCTTACCGGAATATGAAGAAAGTACGGTGTTTGCTGGTTGATGACGAGCCGCTGGCCACAGCGCTGATGGAAAAGCATATTGCACAGGTGGATTTTATGGAGGTGGTGGCTATCTGTCCTAACGTGCTAAAAGCCCTGGAAGCGCTGAAGAAAATGGATGTTGACCTGATGTTCCTGGATATCCGTATGCCGGCTATAAATGGCATCGATTTCTTAAAAATGCTTCGGAATCCTCCGAAGGTGATCATCACCACGGCTTACCGCGAATATGCCTTGGATGGTTACGACCTGGATATTGTAGATTATTTGCTGAAACCGATAACCTTCGACCGTCTTTTTAAGGCCATCGAACGGTATTTGAGAAGTTATGACCCAGTGGTTCAACAGGCGGCGCAAATGAGCGCAGAAGCTGAATATATTTTTCTAAAATCAGGGCACCGGAATATCAAGATCGACATGAATGATATCCTGTACATGGAAAGCCTGAAGGATTATGTTAAAGTGCACACAACTGGCGGTATCGTTACTACAAAGTACAAGATCAGTGAGATGGGAAATGAACTATCGGCCAAAAATTTCCTGCGCATCCACCGGTCATTTATTATTAATCTCAAACATATCGCCGCATTTACCGCCAGTGACGTAGAGATCGGCAAAACTGAACTCCCCATAGGTGAAAGCTATAAAGAACACGTGATGCGGGTATTAAAGAAAAGCACCCATTTTTAATATTTTCCGGCAAATTTTCCACGTTTTTATAGATAAGCCTTGCCGGAATAATAAAATCATCTGTGCCTGTTCGAAAAGTGCTCCGCTACGTAGTTTTCTTCCAAAACTCATGCGGAAAGTTGTCGCAAAAAGGCCTGTGGGCGGCATTGGTCGCCTGTTCGATCTGATCGAGTTGTTCGGGGGTAAGATGGGTCTCCAGGTAAGGGAAAAGCTCGCGTTCTTCAAAACGGATATGGTCGTCAACGTGGTTCGCCAGGCTTAGGAGTTCCTCTTCGGCGGCGGTTCCGTTTGCGGTAATGCTGCTGATCAATCCGGTGATCCGGCGGTGTTCAGCCAGCGTTCTCTGCTTCAGCGTGTCATGGTCAGGCAGATGGATCAGCACTTCGGTTTCTTCTTCGCCAAAATGTTTCAAAAGTTCTTCTTTGGCAAACCAGGCCACATAGTCGGTTATAACTTTTGGGTCGGCGCCTACCTTGACGCCCTGCCGTATCTTCCAGGCCAGCAGCAGCCCGTGATGATGGTCGCGCGAAAGCACCAGCAGCGACTTGCTCCGTTTCATATTTTTTTAAGCGAATTTGAAAAATAAAAGTACTATAAGCGTTGGGGCCATGTCATTTTGTGAAAAATTTAATGCGGCAAATATTTTTCGTTTTGTCCATTTCTTCCGGTCAGCAGCAGGGTCAAAAACCGGACGGACAAACAATTTTCAAATCTTCAAATCACCATATTTTCAAATTAATGAATTCAAATCTTCAAATCGCCACATTTTCAAATTAATGAATTCAAATCCTTAGATCGGCATATTTTCAAATTAATGAATTAGCTTATCTTTAATCCATGATCTCACTCCACAACAAAAACGCCGTCATTTACGGCGCGGGCGGCTCGCTGGGCGGCGCCATGGCCAAGGCTTTCGCGGCAGCAGGGGCAAAAGTTTTTTTATCGGGTATCCGCCCCGGCAGGGTTCAAATGGTAACCGACGAGATAAACGATCTGGGCGGCTATGCCGAAGCGGCCGTCGTGGACGCGCTGGACGAAAAGGCCGTTGATCACCATATCGCATCCGTCGTTAAAAAAGCCGGTACCGTCGATATTTCTTTTAACGCGGCATGGAACGGCGTGGTGCAGGGCATCCCGCTAACGGATATCTCTGTAAAAGATTTTGTGACGCCGATCCACATGGCTATCCAAAGCCGGTTCGTTACAGCAGTCGCCGCGGCCAAAGTGATGATGAAGCAAAAGTCGGGCGTCATACTCAACCTAACCGCTACGCCGGGCGGCATTGGTTACCCTTATACCGGCGGCTTTGCTCCTACCTGCGCGGCTATCGAAAGCCTTTCGCGCAACCTGGCCGTGGAGCTGGGGATTTACGGCATCAGGTCGGTTAATATCCGTTCCGGAGGTTCGCCCGACTCCAAAGTGTTCCGGGATGCGATAGCCAGTCAGCCTGAGGTGATGGAAACGGTGCTTGCAACCATGAAAGCCGACACTATGCTGAAAGAGATGGCAAACATGGAGGATATTACCAACGCCGGGGTATTCCTGGTATCGGATATGGCGGCCAAAATAACGGGCGTTACCCTCGACCTGACAGTCGGCACTACCGGGGGGCTTAATTATAGGATAAGCATGCCTGCGTTTGACGAGTATATGTAATTGCGATTAATTGCTGATTGCTACCTGTAATTTGATCTTTTAACGAGCGATTTGATATCCTTAACCCGGATGCTTCGTCCATCGGTTTCCAGGATGCCTTCGCTTTTGAATTCTTTGAGCAGCCTCGTCACGTTATCGGTGGCAAGGCCGGCCATGTTGGCCAGGTCGGCGCGTGAAAAATTGAGCACGGGCTCGGCGCCGGGGGTATTATCATCTTTAAATTTTTCGCGCAAAACGATAAGCGCTATCGCAAGCCGTTCGTGCGCGGTGCGCTGCGCAAAAACCGATATGCTGTTGGCGAACACGGTAAACTCGTGACTAAGCGCCTTCAGCAGCCTTTGGGTAAAGTAGGGCGAGCGCTGCAATACTTCTAAGAAATCTTCCTTGGGTATAAAGCTGAGCAAGCTCTTCTCCAGCGCCGCGGCCGAATCGGGGTAACGTTCCTCGGAGAGCACGGCGTGGTAGCCGATCAGCTCGCCTTCACCGGCCACATAGATGATCTGCTCGCGTCCCTCTCTATCCGATTTATATTTTTTGACCTTACCGCTGCGAATGATAAATATGCCCGACGGAACAGTACCTTCCCTGAAAATGATCTCGCCTTTATGGTACTGCTGGCTGGTATGATTGCTGAACAGGCTGGCATATTCCTCCCCGTTAAGGGCGCTGAGCACCGACTTTGTCGTAAAGCTCCACCGGTCGATCGGGAATATTCCTGACAAGCTCATTTGCAAAGATACTATTTGAAAAGCTGATAAATATCAGTTTTTGGCGTGATCTGCATACGCAGCACTAAGCCCGGAACGGGTCTAAATTTGATCGTGTTTAAAATGAAACCCCGGTTGCCGGACGAAACCGGCGCAGGTGCTGACGAAGGATCGGCATTAAAGATCAACGCCAATGAGCGGCTTTTTTTGAATGATACGACTTTCGATTGGGTGTATCCCCATGACATCCGGGAAAAATCAAGAAAACACTGGACACCCCTGGATATTGCCCGTAAAGCTGCTGGTTTTTTGGCAGAGCCGGAAGCGACGGTATTGGATATCGGCAGCGGCGCGGGTAAGTTTTGCCTGGCGGGGGCGCATGCCTACCCTGGCACCATTTTTTGCGGGGTGGAACAACGGCATGAGCTGGTGCTTTGCGCCGAAGCCGCTAAGAACTATATGGGATTGACGAATGCGCATTTCCTGTATGCCAACATGACCCAGGTTAATTTCGCCGAGTTCGACCATTTTTATTTTTACAATTCATTTTATGAAAATATAGACGGCGAGGAAGCGATAGACAATACCATCGAAACGTCGTACAGCCTGTATAGCTATTATACCCGGTACCTGTACGCCGAACTGGACAAAAAACCGGCGGGCACCAAACTCGTCACCTTTCACAGCGCCGGGGAAGAGGTGCCGAAATCGTTCAGGCTGGCAGACATCTCCTTTGATATGATGCTGCAAATGTGGATCAAAATATAATACCTCATGCCCATATTCAGACCAAAGATCGTCGATACGCTGAAAGGCTATACCAGGGCCCAGCTCTATAAAGATGTCATTGCGGGCATTATCGTGGGCGTTGTGGCGCTGCCGCTGGCGATAGCATTTGCCATTGCCTCCGGGGTGTCGCCCGAAAAAGGGATCTTTACCGCGGTGGTCGCCGGGTTCATCATTTCGGCGCTCGGCGGCAGCCGGGTACAGATCGGCGGACCGACCGGCGCCTTTATCGTAGTGGTCTATGGCATTGTTCAGCAATACGGCATCAGCGGGCTCATCATCGCCACCTTTATAGCAGGGATCCTGCTTATCGTTATGGGGCTCACCCGGCTGGGCAACGTCATTAAGTTTATACCGTACCCGCTCATTGTAGGCTTTACCTCGGGTATCGCGGTCATTATTTTTTCCTCGCAGGTAAAGGATTTCCTCGGGCTAAAAATGGGGAGCGTCCCGGCCGACTTTATCGGCAAGTGGCTGGCTTTCGGGCAGCATTTCGCTTCGGTAAATTTGTATGCGCTGGCCATCGGCGTTTTTACACTTTTAACTGTCGCCCTCTGGCCCAAAATCACCCATAAGATCCCCGGCTCATTGATCGCCATCCTGGTGACGACGCTGGTCGTGAGCGTTTTTCACCTCCCGGTGCAAACCATCGGCAGCCGCTTCGGTTCCATCGCATCGTCGCTGCCATCGCCGGTGGTGCCCAAAGTGACGCTGCAGGTGTTGCAGCAAATGATACGCCCTGCTTTCACCATCGCTATGCTGGGCAGCATCGAATCCCTGCTTTCGGCTGTGGTGGCGGATGGCATGACAGGCGGCAACCACCGCTCCAACACCGAGCTGGTAGCGCAGGGTATCGCCAATATATGCTCATCCATTTTCGGGGGGATCCCTGCTACCGGCGCTATCGCGCGTACGGCAACCAATATCAAGAACGGCGGGCGGACACCCGTTGCCGGCATGGTGCATGCGCTTACCTTACTGGTTATTATGCTGTTCGTTGGCAAATGGGCGGTACTGATCCCGATGCCTACGCTGGCAGGCATACTGGTGATCGTAGCCTGGAACATGAGTGAGATCGATAGTTTCCGGTTCGTGCTGAAGGGATCCAAAAGCGACGCAACGGTATTGCTGGCTACCTTCCTGCTCACGGTCTTCATTGATCTTACGGTTGCTATCGAGATCGGGATGATCCTGGCCGCGTTCCTGTTTATGCGGAAAATAATGCAGACCAGCTCGGTGATGCAAACCGGGATACCAGCCGATGACGGCGCCGACAATATCGCAATGCCCGCTTTACCCGAAGGTGTCGATGTTTTCGAAATAAACGGCCCGCTGTTTTTCGGAGCGGCTTATAAATTCCGGGACACGATGAAGATGATCGAAAATCCCGCCAAGGTGCTGATCATACGCATGGATAATGTACCGGTGATCGACGCTACGGGCCTGCGGATACTGAAAGACGTACACCGCGAGGTAAGTAAAAAAGGCAGTAAGCTGATCCTGTCAGAGATCAGCAGCGAGCAAGTTACCGCCGAACTGCAAAAGGCACGCTTGCTGTTCCTGATCGGCAAAGCCAACGTTACGCCTACTTTTGACGAAGCGCTGGAGCGGGCGCACGACATTCTCGGGGGTTAAATCACTCGCTCCTTAAGCTCTTCACCGGGTTGGTCAGCGCTGCTTTGACCGACTGGAAGCTGATCGTGCCAAATGCTATAACTATCGTCGATACGGCGGCGAAAGCAACGCTCCACCAGGGTACGTCTTGCCTATAGGCAAACCCCTGAAGCCAATGCTGCATAGCCCACCAGGCCGGGGGCGCAGCCAGGACAATAGCTATCGCAACGAGCTTGATAAAGTCGATCGAAAGCATGCTGACAATGGTTGATACTTTCGCGCCCAGCACCTTGCGGATGCCTATCTCTTTGGTGCGCTGCTCGGCAGCATACGCAGCCAGGCCAAACAGCCCCAGGCAGGCGATAATAACAGCCAATGAGGTAAATATGAACGAAAGCGTGCCCATGCGCTGCTCTGCCTGGTAAAGGTGATCGAAATCTTCATTCATAAATGCGTATGAAAATTGCTGGGCCGGCGCTAACTCGTTCCAGATATTCTTCAACTGCCCTATCGTACGCGTGGCATCGCTCGTTTTGATCTTTACGCTCAATTCAGCGTTATTGGGCTGATACATCAGGATCAGCGGGCCTATATTGTCCCTCAGCGAGCTGAAATTGAAATCCTTTATTACGCCGATGACATGAAAGGTCTTAAAATTCTTCCCGTAATCGTCCAGCGGGCGGTAAAGGTTTTTATTGACGGGATCGGTCAACCCCAGCAGGCGCGCCGCCGATTCATTCACTATCATAGCAGAAGAATCCGTCGGCATCTGATCGGAAAAATTCCGGCCGGTCAGCAGTTTCATGTCAAGGGTAGGTATATAATCCTGGTCCACATCCCAAAGTTGCGTCAGCGTGCCCTGGCGTGCATTCATTCCGCGGTCTTTAAATACCGAGCCATTGCTCCGCCAGCCGTTCACCGGCACGAAACCAGTTAAAGTGGCATCGCTTACACCGGGCAGCTGTTTTACCTGCTGCTTAAAGAGGGCCGACCGCTGACCAAGCGCTGAAACGTTATAGACGGTCAGAACCTGGCTGCGGTTATAGCCAAGGTCCTTATTCTGAATATATTTGAGCTGGTTGTAGATCACTAAAGTGCCTATGATGAGGAAAATAGAAATAGCAAACTGGAACACTACGAGAAAGCTGCGCAGAAAACTATTCCCGAAACCGCCTGCCAGCTTGCCCTTAAGCACCTGTACCGGCCTGAAAGCAGACAAAAATATCGCCGGATAAGAGCCGGCAAGGCACCCTATAACCAACACCGCAACGAATAGCACCGGAACAAAGACAATCAACAGGTGCGGGGTAATCACAAGTTCTTTCCCCGACAGCTGATTAAACAACGGTAACAGCGCATAAGCCGCAACGATGGCGATAAGCGCAGCGGCAAACGTCACCATAACCGATTCGGTAAGAAATTGAATGATGAGATATTGGCGCGGGGAGCCCAAAACCTTACGGACACCCACTTCGCGCGCGCGCCCCGCAGAACGTGCAGTGGATAAATTCATGAAATTGACGCAGGCTATCAGCAAAATAAACAGTGCGATCGCCGAAAAGATATATACATATTGAATATTGCCGTTAGGTCCCATTTCGGCTATTTTATTTGAACGCAGATGGATATCGCCAAGCGGGGTAAGCATCATTTTAAAACGGTTGCCGCTTTTCTCAAAATTGCTGAAGCTGGTGTGTAAAGCGGCCTCCAATTGTGCCCCTACATTGTCATGAACGATCTTCGGAAGCGCTGCTGATATTTTTGCAGGAGTAGTGCCGGGCTTTAGCAGCAGGTAGGTTTGAAAATTACTGCTGAGCCATGAGTTTTCCCTGCTTTCGTTCAAAGTCGGCATCGAAAGAAAGAAATCGAACCTGAAGTGCGATTGCTGCGGAATGTCTTTGATAACACCGGTGACCTTGAAGGGTTTATTATCATTAAAGGTCAGCGTTTGGCCCACCACATTGATGCGGTTAAAATATTTTTTTGCCATGCTTTCGGTGATCACTACTGAGTTGGGGTCGGATAGCGCGGTATTCGGATTACCGTCGATCATCGGCAATGTAAAAACCTTAAAGACCGAATTGTCGCAATAAGTAACCTGGTCTTCATGTATATCCTGCGTACCCTTACGTACCTGGAAGTTTCCTGCCTGCCGGAATCGAACCGTACCGGCGATCTCGGGGAACTGAGCTGCAAGGGTTGCCGCTAAGGGTGCAGGGCAAACAGCGTCTTCGGATAAATCGCCGTTGTATTTTACCTCTTCATCTGCCCGGTAAATGCGATCGAAATTCCGGTTGAATTTATCAAAACTCAGCTCGTCGCTCACATAAAATACGATGAGTAAACAGGTTGCCAGCCCCAAAGCCAGGCCCAAAATATTGATAGCGGTAAACGCTTTATTTTTTAACAGGTTGCGAAGGGTGGTTTTTATGAAGTTCCTGATCATGACAATTTTTTCCCACAATCATTCCAATACAATGCCACAATATTAACCAACTGATATGCAATACATTAAGACCTTTATGGGTGTACGTTATCGGGCAGTTCATGTTCAAAAGCGTACGATGGGCGTACAAAAAAAGAGCGTCCCGATATAAAATCAGGACGCTCTCAATGTCGGATTTTTATTGTTTTATACGTATTGAACGCTCAAGGTGATCGGCACGCTCAACGCACGCGAAACAATACAATTCGCTTTGGCGCCTTCGGCAAATTCTTTGAATTTGGCTTCATCAACTCCATCGATCTTTGCACCCTTCAGGTCCAGGTGGATATGGGTAATCGTTGGAACACCGGTAAGGTCAAATTCCAGGATAGCTTCGGTATCCAGGTCGCCGGGTGTAAAACCGGCTTCAGATAGTCCGTAACCTACCGCCATGGTAAAGCATCCGGCATGCGCTGCGGCTATCAGTTCCTCGGGATTGGTGCCAAAACCGCCGTCGGCGAAACGGGTTTTAAATGCGTATTGCGTATTGTTGAGCGTCGTGCTCTGCGTGGTAAGTTCGCCTTTACCTTCTTTAAAAGTGCCTTTCCAGTGGGCCTTTGCTGTGCGTTTCATAGTTGTAAGTTTTAATTTAAAGGTATATAAATTGTTATTCAATTTTTTTCAATTGTCCGATTATTCCGTTTTAATACGGGGTTGGAAAACGGACAGACAGCGATAGGTTAATTAATGCCACTTTGCGCGTTCGTATTGCAACGGCCATTTGGTTTCATGACCCAGCGCGTGCGCCGCACGCAGAGCAAAATGCGGGTCACGCAGCATTTCTCTCGCTAATAACACCACATCTGCCTGCCCGGTTTGTATTATTTCATCAGCCTGTTCAGGCGTAGTGATCAGACCCACGGCGCCGGTCAATATCCCAGCTTCTTTACGGACCTTTTCGGCGAAGGGCACCTGGTAACCAGGTTTCAGCGGTATTTGCGCCGTTGCCACATTGCCGCCGGATGAACAATCGACCAGGTCGATGCCTTTTTCTTTAAGAATTTTGGCCAAAGCGACAGAATCATCTCCGGTCCAGCCTCCTTCGGTCCAGTCAGTCGAAGATATACGAACGAACAATGGCTTTTCTGCCGGCCAAACTTCTTTGACCGTATCGATGATCTCGAGCAGCAAACGGATACGGTTTTCAAACGAACCGCCGTATTCATCCGCACGATGATTGCTCAGCGGCGAATAAAATTCATGTACCAGGTAACCATGCGCCCCATGTATCTCGATCACATCAAAACCTGCTTTCAGCGCCCGAATTGCGGCGGTTTTAAAATCGGCCTTAACTTTTTCTATCCCTGCCTTATCCAGTTCTTGCGGCGGTTCCTGGCCTTCCGAAAAAGGAATGGGGCTTGGCCCAACCGTTTTCCAGCCTCTTTCAGCTTCTGGGTATATCTGCTTATTACCTTCCCACGGCACATGGTGACTGCCTTTACGACCTGCATGCGCAAGCTGTATGCCGGCAACGCTTCCATGCTGATGAATGAAGCCGGTTATCTCTTTCAGCTTTTCGATATGCTCGTCTTTCCAGATACCCAGGTCATCCGGGCTGATGCGACCCTCAGGAGATACAGCTGTGGCCTCGGTGAAAACAAGCGCTGCGCCACCCAGCGCAAATGCGCCCAGATGGACCAGGTGCCAGTTGTTTGCGAAGCCGTCGGTGCTCGAATACTGGCACATCGGCGATACCACGATGCGGTTCTTAAATTCGGTATTTTTAATTCTCAGGGGTGAAAAAAGGTGCGGCATGTTGCTTTGTTTTGGCAAATATGAAAAAGTAACATGAACCGTGCCTCATGGTTTTGTAAAATCCACTTGGGTGATATTTGGATGATCAAGTATCAATCCATTTTCTCTTCCCGTTTTACCAGCAGGAACTCATCATTATCCAGGGGAAGGTAACCGTATTCATAACAAAAATGATAGGTCTTGCCGTTTTGGGTATGATAGACATGCGTATGGTAATCGAAGTTCATGCCTTTTGCCGCCAGTTTTTTGAGGGTGACTTTCGTTTTGCCGGTCGGATTCAGTTCTTCCAATATCCGCCTGTTACGCTTGAGGATGTTGTTGATGTTGCGAACCATATTATAGCTGCCGCTGTTCAACTGGTTGTTATAATTGTTGCGGCACTGGTCATTACAGAATTTTTTGTCAGCGCGGCCCCGCAGAACTTCGCCGCAGTCCAGGCAATATCTTTCTTCGCTCATATTCAGCTAATATATATAAAAAATTTCCGTTTGCAAACGTTTACAAACGGAAATTGTCGGTTATAAGCGGTTAATAACCGAATAAGTTTTTAGACCTGCCGCAACTTTGTCTCAACGAAAACGAAAATCAAGTTTAAGAACATGAGCACATTAAGAAACAGCGTCCGCCTGGTAGGTAACCTGGGCATGGACCCCGATGTAAGAAGTTTTGAGAACAACCGCAAGCTGGCCAAACTATCGCTGGCTACCAATGAAACCTACAAAAACGACAAAGGCGAGCGGGTAACTGAAACCCAATGGCACAACCTGGTGATCTGGGGCGCACAAGCTGCAATAGCAGAAGATATCCTGAAGAAAGGCGATGAAGTAGCCATTGAAGGCAAACTGTCCAGTCGCAGCTATATCGATAAGGACGGCAACAAACGCTACATGACGGAAGTGGTCGTAAACGAATTTGTGAAACTTGGCCAAAAGAAATAAAGGAAATTTCCAAACCTAAACCCTTACAATGATCAGCAGGCGACTCCATAATATCGGGGCGCCTGCCTGATAAAATCCTAAACCTTATTTATTATTTTTGTTATGTACTTAGAAGCAAAGGAAACCGCCCGGCTGTATAAACTCCTGTCGGATAAATTGGGGAGCGACACGACCGAGGCGATGTTTAAATACATCGATAATAAAACGGAGCGTTCAGTGGAAGCAACGATCAAGACATTAGCTACAAAGGAGGATCTTGCAAAAGTTAAATATGACCTTAGCAAAGATATTAGCAATTCCATCAAATGGATGTTCATTTTCTGGGTAGGCCAGATGGGAGCAATATTGGCGGTCGTCTTTTTATTGCTAAAAAAATAATGTCGCCAGTGAACACATCCCTTGACACACTAGCCACTAAACAAGAGCTGCTAAGCGTAACGGAAGAAATCGGTAAGGAGTTCAGTGAGCTTCGAAAAGATATTGAAAGTTTCGCGAAAGAAATCAAAAAGAAAATGCGAGACACAAAGAAGAAATCATTCGGTGGATGGCTGTATTTTCAGTTGCATACGTGGTCGTATTCTATTTAATAGTTGTATTTATCGTTAACAAACAGTAGGGGGCTATATCAAATACTCGCCGTTTTCTCCACGATTATATGGATTACATCGTCAAGCTCAAGGGCTGATGTTTCGAGGTGTTCTACAATATCTTTGTTCAGGGGATTAGCCAGGTTCTTCCGGTCAAATAAGTTCGTAAGCCCCAGTATGGTAGCTACCGGGCGGCGTATATTGTGCGAACTAATCGAGGCGATATCCTGCAACCGCCCGGTTTGCTCTGAAATGCGGATATCGTTCCTTTTGCTTTCGATGAGCGCGCGCAATATGTTTACCGTCCGGTCGATCATTCTTAATTCTTCCTTGCCCGGCTCGCGTATCGTGTCGTAATAAATGGCAAACGTTGCCAGCACGTCGGTATTTTGAGAGCTGATGATTGGCGTTGACCAGCAAGCTTTAAATCCGTGAGGAATAATGTATTGCCGATAATCATCCCATAACGGATCACTAGCAATATCGCTGACTATAACCTGCTTCCTATGATATGCCGCCGTACCACACGAACCCGCTTTAGGGCCAATACGGCAACCATCTATAGCCTGGCTATATTCGGCTGGTAGGCGGGGACCAGATAAAGGATGGATTTTTTCCTGAGCCTCGTCAATTTCCAGTATGGAGCAATACATTTCGGGGAATATACTTTCTATACCCGTCAGTAATTCGTCCGCTATTTCCGAAAGGGGATAACTTTTGTCAAAATTCAGCTCCAGTACGCGTTTTTCCAGGGTCAGCACCAATTGTTCGATCTTGAAGTTGCTGATATCCCTGATGAAAACCATGAGTTCGCCCTTATATGGGTATATGTTGAGCCTAAGCCAGCCTTTACAGGCAATATCATAATATTGCAGCTTCACCGCCTGGTTGTTTTGGTAAACCCGCTCCATTTCGGGAATGACATGATCGGCTGTCATCATACTGTCTATCATCCTGAAGTCGGCGCCATATAGCTCTTCATTTGTCATCCCAACCATTTTTTGAAAGCCCGGGTTAAACGCGTTAATGCGCCATTGTGAGTCGAGCATAAAAAACCCTTCGTTCAGATTGGACAAGACATGCTGCACCTTGTCTGATATATTATAGGGATTGCGGATATTCAGGTTCTCGTCAGTATAAATACCAACGCCATAGATAAGCTGATGCTCTTTATCGAAACAAAAGGACCAACTGGCGGATAAGAAATCTTCGCCATTGGTATGTATCCTGACAAATACCTGCTCAATATTCTTCAGCGAAGTCACACTGCCAAATATCTCGTTAAACCTGTTCCTGTCGGATGGATGCGACAATTGCAGTAAATTTATTCCTTTGCTTTGCTCAGCAGTATAACCGGTAAAATGAGTCCACGATTTGTTCACCGAAATAATATTCCCCTTGATATCCGTTACACAAAGAATATCATTAGAATTGTTCAGTAAAAACGATAGCCTAGTATCCATAAAAGGATATTTATTATCGTAAAATTACCACAATAGTTTGCGTATTAAGCAATAAATAATAATATTATTTTCACGGAGTTGTCAGGGCGACCGGCAATACCTTGCCGTTAAAGAACTTATGCCCTGTGAGCGCAAAATCGGCTATATATTTACCCATTTCAAAAGCCAATACCGGCGACTCATAACCGGGGAAAGCTTTTTCGAGCATTTCAGTTTGGGCCGACCCAAGCGCCAGGCAGTTTACTTTGATCTGCCTGTCAGTCAATTCCTGCGCCATGCATTCTGTTAATGCATGTAACGCTGCTTTACTTGCCGAATAAGCGGACAAACCCGGGAATTTCACGCTCCCCTGGAAACCGCCCATGCTGCCGATATTGACGATATGCGCGTTCGGAGGCATCAGGGGTAAAAGGTTTTGAGTGATACGTACATGTCCGAGGAAATTGCTTTTAAGCATTTCGACAAAATCCGTTTCATCAGTTTCGGCGAAAGGCATATTGACAAGCGCGCCGGCATTGTTGATCAGGATATCAACCTTATTATCAAAGTTTGTTTGAATAAACTGGAGTAATCCGGCATAATCGTCGTTCACGATATCAAAGGCCACCGGGTAAAGCCGGCAATCCGGGTTCAATCCTTTAGCGATTTCGAATAACCGGCGCAATTTATCTTCGGAACGCGCAAGTGCGATAATCTGATGCTCATTAGACAAGATCATATCTAAAACAGCTTCAAAGCCTACTCCGCTGCTGGCGCCCGTGATGATGATATTCATAAAGTAAATGGGTTAATTAATTCAACCTTGGTGCCAAGAGATTTAAAATCAGCGATATTATTCGTCAACAAAGGTACATCTAACACCAACGCCGTCGAATAAATAATAGCATCCGGTAATTTTATCCGATTTCCGGCCCTAAGCTGAATCGTTTCTACGGCGATCAAATCTGTCAATGGTATTATTTCTAACTCATTACAAATTTCCCGCAATAGTTGCTGTTCTTCTGCTTTGGAAAATTGAAACCCAAGCGCCTCTATTTTAGTAATGACTGAAATGGACGCTGTTTTTGATAAGATTTTATCGGTATTAAGCGCGTTTTTTGATAAATAGATCAGGATATTGGTGTCAAAGATCACGATCCCATTCCTTTCTAATCTGGCGTTGCCATTCAGAAGGATCTTCGATATCCTTAAACAAATCTTTGTCTTTAACCGATGCCAATATTTTTTTTAATCTCGCATACGAAATCTTAGGTTCCCGTGCTACGCTTTCAACCGTCGATTGCTCTGCTTCAACATTTTTAACAAAGGCAATTCCCCAAAGCAGCTCCTTAAGCTGATCTGCTTTCTCATCCTCTACCGTAACCTTCAATGTTGTCATAATGCTAAGTTACAAAATTTCTATTTTATACCACCAGCTTCTGTTCCACCGGATGTTTGATCAGGTAAAATCCGTCGTTGATCAGCTTCGTCAATTCAGGTTCATTTCCGGCCTTATTTTCCAGGAAAGTCCTGATCTCTGCAGCCAGGTCAGGCTCAGCGTCTTCATGCTCCAATATTTCCAGTATTTCCAGGGCGCACAGCCAGTCGTCGTGATGGTTTCTTTGCAGCATCATCCAAACATTGCCTAAAAAGCCGTAATCACCGCCTTTTTGCCTTCGGTTGCGTACTTGCTGGTATAATTTATGCAATTCAAGCGTTCTGCCGTCATATTGCACATGGTGAGTACCGGTATGTGATTTGAGCGCTATCTCTTCAAAGGCATCCTTATCGGCGGCTCCGCAAAAAACTGATGTTATCCGCTCGCCAACAGCCATATCATACACGCCCCATGAGGGGTCAAACAATATGTTCCCGGCTTCGTCCGCCACGGTGCAATCGGCGAACGTAATAATCAATAGTTTTTCGTTCCGGATCAGCATGTTCTTTACAATGCCTTTAACAGTGATACCGCTTTCAAAAACCAATCGAGATTGTTTACCCTTTTTGATACCGGCCATTGCAAGGTCGTCCGGGGACATATCCTCCAGCGCCTTTGATGCGTCCTTTAGTTTGCCAACCGGCGAGCTGAACCCGTCACGGTGATGATCCTTACCATGCCCTTTCAATACCTTATTGTCATAAGATAACATGACCGGGCCGTTTAGTTTTATAAACGAGGGCTGCCCATTATGCTCTTTGAATTCCGATATCATACCCGAAACCTGCAAACCGGAGCTGTAAACTGCCGTACAGACATTTTTGCTTTCCACGGCCTTTTTTAACCCATAGCTCCCGCCTCGCCTGAAAGCCATGGTATCAGCAAAATCCTCCAGCACATCGATCAGGTTTTGAAAAGTCGGCGTAACAAACAATTGCGGCTGGGGTTTGGTAATATCGTATGTATAGTTTACGGTGTCCTTGTTATACCATAATTTTTTCACGTCGGGCTTCATACAACTTACGCTCTCGCCGATGGATGATAACAGGCCGGCACCGTAAATCTTGGGGTTTTCCAGGGTGCCGATCAATCCGTATTCAACCGTCCACCAGTGCAAACGGCTTAGCAAAGCCATTTCCGACGGTTCGCCCATATTTTTCTGGCGATAGTCAACCAGTTCTTCTGCTTTTTTGATCTCTGCCGGATCAGCATCCGGCATTTCTTTCAAGATCGACAACGAACGGATGGCTTCGTACAATTCGAAGTCTTGTGCCGAAAACATCGCCTTCGCCCCTATCGAGCCAAAATAACTCAGGTATTCATGGTAATCTTTATCCGCAATGATAGGCGCGTGACCGGCCGACTCATGGATGATGTCGGGGGCTGGGGTATATTCGATGTGTTTTAACTGGCGAATATCAGCTGCAATAACCAATACCCGGTAAGCCTGGTATTCCATAAATGCTGCCGGAGGAATAAAACCATCTACGGTTACCGCGCCCCAGCCTATTTTGCCAAGGGCATCGTTCATTTCCTGCAGGCTGGGTATTTTTTCTATGGTTAAGCCTGCCTTCTGCAGCCCTGGTATATACGGATAATAGGCAACATCCTTCAGGTAGCTGTAGTTCTGCCGCATTACATAGCGCCAAACCGCATGATCGACGGGCGTATAGTGTTCATAATGCTGGTCAACTATAAATTGCTTTAAATGATTGGGCAGCGCAGCAACCTGCGGGTTATTAAAATCATTCATTACGTTCAGTCGGTTTATAAGAGAATACACAAAGGTAACGATTTGGTTGGGCCCGGTAATTGAAAGATTTGCCAACTTTTAAAAAGTTGACAAATCTGCATTGTTTAACAACAAAGGGTTCGGTACATTAGCCCCATCAAGCAAACCGACATGAAAAAATTACTGCTTATAGAGGAAGATCCGGACGTACGCGAAATGCTGGCGTTCGCACTGGAAAACAATGGGTTCGAAGTGATCAAAGGGCAAAAATCGACATCGGTGGATGATGTGATCAAAATGAAACCGAACGTGGTGATTCTCGACACCGCAACTACGCAACTTTGCAAAGATCTAAAGGCGAACGATACTACGGGCATGTTACCGGTACTCATCTATTCAGCGACGCAGAATGTCAATGCTATCGTCAACAAATGCGGTGCTGACGCGGTGGTAGCCAAGCCGTTCGAATTGGAAGATCTGGTGCACCTGGCGAGCCGTGTGGCTTACAAGAATTAATCCTGTTTGAACGAAGGAAGGCCCTTTTCCAGGCGCACCGGACGGATCACATAATACAAACCGAGCATAGCCACCACCAGCGACGTAAGATAAAATGACACGCTGAGAAATATTGCCAGACCTACGTTCAGGTGAAACACGGGCGACAATACTTTGAAGATATACTCCCGTGCGCCAGCTCCACCGAAAGTGATCGGTACCACCGCAGCCAGGGCCGACATCAGGAAAGATAGCAGGTAAGGGGAGAATTTACCCGTAAAATCCTGGCCCATCAGGAAACAGATCACCGTTAGAACCTGCAGCGCCTGCACGATCAGGGCCTTCGCGTGCCCTTTGAAAAAGTGCCTTGTAAATTCTTTGAAGAATATTTTAACTACCACGTAGTAGATGACGGTCCCCACGACAAATATGGCCATCGGAACGGCGATATGGATCATTTCCTGTATCTGGGGAATGAAAATAGTCAATACAACGATGATCAGCCCGATAGCCCATAAGCCGCTCAGCCTGTCGAATGCAATAGCCCAGAACACCCTTTTGGCGGGCAGATGATAATTTTTATGCAACAGGTAGATTTTGTAACCGTCGCCACCAATACCGCCCGGAAGCAGCAGGTTGTAGAATATGCCTAAAAGATAAAGTCTGAAATTGAAACGCGTATCTAAGCGCAGGTCGATCGATTTGAAGAAGCTCATCAACCGCCATGCCGAAGCAACCATCGAGAAGAAATACACAATAACCGCGGCCAGCATCCACCAATAATTGGCGTGCGCCAACCGGCCCTTCACCTCGCTGAATTTCACATGGCTGAAAACATAATAGAGCAACACCGAGGTAACGCCTATTTTCAAAAGCAGCTTGGTTACGTTCCAAAGTTTATGCTTCCAGGTTCGCGGGTTCGGGTTATCCTCGACTATATCTTCTATTTCAGTCATTTCGGCTGCAAAGCTATGCTTTTTTTGATTACACCGATGTTTGCGCGTTTATGATTGGTCTGTGCAATGTTAATTTTCCCCCTGGAAATAGAAATCGGTGAAATCAAGGGCTGATCGGTGAAATCAAAATATTATTTTTGCGGCAAATTTCAAGGGTATGGCAAAAGTAAAAGTTGGTTTGGTGCAGATGTCGTGCACGGCTGATAAGCCGCAGAACCTGCATAAGGCAATAAGCAAAGTGCGCGAGGCGGCCAAAAAAGGCGCGCAAATCGTTTGCTTGCAGGAGCTTTTCACCTCGCTTTATTTTTGCGACGTTGAGGATTACGACAACTTCAAACTGGCGGAAGCCATTCCAGGCCCGTCAACGGATGAGCTCTCTAAACTGGCCGCCGAACTGAATGTGGTGATCGTTGCTTCGCTATTCGAAAAACGCGCGCAGGGTATTTATCACAATACTACGGCGGTACTGGACGCCGATGGCGCTTATTTAGGCAAATACCGTAAAATGCACATCCCTGACGATCCCGGCTTTTACGAGAAATTCTATTTTACCCCCGGCGACCTCGGCTATAAAACATTCAAAACTAAATATGCCACTATCGGCGTGCTGATCTGTTGGGACCAGTGGTACCCCGAAGCCGCCCGCATCACCTCGCTCATGGGCGCGGAAATACTATTCTATCCAACAGCTATCGGCTGGGCCGCAAGCCAGGATAACGCTACCAATACCGAGCAATACAACGCCTGGCAAACTATCCAGCGTTCACACAGCGTGGCTAATGGCGTGCACGTGGTAAGCGTGAATCGCGTGGGTCAGGAAGGTGAATTGAAATTTTGGGGCGGATCGTTCGTTTCCAATCCTTTCGGGACTGTGCTTTACCAGGCATCACACACGGACGAAGAGGTGATAGTGCAGGAGATCGATACGGCCAAAACCGATTACTACCGCACCCATTGGCCATTTATGCGTGACAGAAGAATTGATTCATACCAACCTATCACCAAACGCCTTATTGATGAGCAATAATCTTTCGGACTTACCTAAGGCGCGTGGCTTTTATTTCCCAGCCGAATGGGCGCCGCATGCGGCCACCTGGCTCAGCTGGCCGCATAAGGAAGAGTCATGGCCCGGCAAAATAGGGCTCATCTATCCAAAATATTGCGAGTTCATTAAAGCGCTTACCGAAGGCGAATTGGTGCGCATCAACGCTGGTCGCGAAACCATAAAAGCATTTGCTATCGAACAATTGACAGCGGCTGAAGTTGACCTTAGCAAAATTGAGTTTTTCGATTTCCCGACCAACGATGCCTGGTGCCGCGATCATGGTCCGGCGTTTTTGATCAATCCGGAGACTAAACAAAAAGCCGTTGTTGACTGGGGTTATAACGCCTGGGGTGAAAAGTATCCGCCGTATGACCTGGATGATGTGATCCCAACTAAAATAGCGCAGCATTTTAATTTGCCGGTTTATCATCCGGGTATTGTGATGGAAGGCGGCTCGGTTGATTTCAATGGAAAAGGAACGGTTTTAACTACAACTGCCTGCCTGCTTAATAAAAACCGTAACCCGCATCTGAACCAACGACAGATAGAAGAATATTTGCAAAACTACTACGGCGTTGAGCAGGTTTTATGGCTTGGCGACGGTATTGTCGGCGACGATACTGACGGGCATATCGATGATATCACCCGGTTTGTGAACGAGGATACGGTTGCAACGGTGATCGAAGAGGACAGATCGGACGAAAACTATCATATCCTCCAGGAAAACCTGCAAACCCTAAAAACCATGCGCCTGCTGAGCGGCAAGCAGTTAAATATTATTGAGCTGCCTATGCCTGATCCGGTTTTCTATGAAGGTCAGCGTCTGCCGGCTTCTTATGCTAATTTTTATATCGCCAATACTTCGGTCATTGTTCCAACCTATAGTTGTGCGAATGACGAACGGGCGCTAAGCATATTGGAGGCTTGTTTCCCCGGCAGAAAGATTGTCGGAATTGATTCTACGGATATCATCTGGGGCCTCGGCAGTTTCCATTGCCTCAGCCAGCAGGAACCGGCTGTTTGAGCTTAAAGCAGAAAGCGAAAAGTCCAAAGCCAATGTCCTGAAGCTTTCTGCTTTAGCCTTTCAGCTTTAAGCTTTTTACCGACCATCCCCCACTTCTTACCGACTTCCTCCCGCACGTTGCCAATATTCCGTTGCCATGGCTTTGATATAGATATAGTTTTGGGGTAGATTAAATACTAAAACAATGAAAACTATACAATGCCAAAGCGCTAATTACAACAGGGTTTTTCTTGGCGCATTCCTCGCGATCGTTGGCGGCGTGCTGCTCTTGGATCAATTGAATATCGTCTATATACCCGACTGGCTTTACAGCTGGCCAGCCTTATTGATCATTATAGGTATCTACAGCGGAATCAAACATAATTTCAGCAATCTCGGGTGGTTGATATGGGTGTTTATCGGCGGCGTGGTCCTGGTAGACGACGCCTTGCCCGGTTCGAACATTGGCGATTTCGCCTGGCCCGCGGGTTTGATCATTTTAGGCGCATACCTGATCGCAAGGAAAAGCTTTCAGCATAAGGCATAAAAACATTATTTACTCACATAATATCAGGGGATGCAAAGCGTCCCCTTTTTATTTCAATAATGATCAGCTGTAAAATGATTACCGGTTTCACGCGGTATCGATCAGAGATTTTCACCGACAATTTTTCCGCACTTACCGACTTACGCTGTAAAGTCGCCAATATTTGATAGGTTCGCCTTAAATATTACCTTAGTTTTGGATAATATTAATTTTCGACACAGAAGACAATGGACAACAATATAAATGATATCAATATCCAGAATAAACCGCGCAACAACGGGAAAGTATTCGCAGGCCTGGTGCTGCTGGTTGTGGGTGGGATATTATTGCTCAAGCAATTCGACGACCTGGACATTCCGGGCTGGATCTGGAGCTGGCCTACCTGGCTCATCTTATTTGGCGTATATTCAGGCTATAAACATAATTTTCAGAACGCCACCTGGTTCATCCTCATCTTTATAGGCACATTGGGCATAGCCGACTATGCTATTCCCGGCTTGCACCTTTCACATTTCATATGGCCTATTGCCATTATTTCCATCGGTATCTGGATTATCCTGAAGCGAAACCATACCTGGGATAAGGAGAAATGGGATAGAAAAATGGCGCGGAAGATGGATAAGAATAAGTGGAAAGCGGACTGGGAAACCGAATGGAAACAGAAGTTTTATGCTTCCCACAACATATCGCAACCGCAGCCCGGTCAAACCGCGGAAAGTTCGGATGCCAACGTACCGCCTGTTCCGCCGCAGAACTTTTCGGGTGACGATTTTCTCGACGCAACATCGATTTTCGGAGGGGTAAAAAAGACCATACTCTCTAAAAATTTCAAAGGCGGCGATGTCGTGAATGTCTTTGGCGGAGCCGAGATCGATCTGACCATGGCCGATATCGATGGAAAGGTGGTTATCGAAATAACACAATTGTTCGGAGGAACCAAGATCATCGTTCCGCCCCACTGGCAGGTCGTATCCAATCTGTCGGCGGTTTTCGCCGGGGTTGATGATAAGCGTTTGAGAAAGCCGGGTTCAGGCGATAACAACAAAGTACTGGTGCTGGAAGGCATATCCATCTTCGCCGGTATCGAAATACGCAGCTTTTAATTGTAACATCTGCATCTATGAACTGGTACGTAGCAAAAATAGTTTTCAGGATAGTAAGCGGTGATGGCAACCATCACGCTCAGTTCGACGA
Source organism: Bacteroidota bacterium (assembly GCA_018266935.1). Lineage (GTDB taxonomy): Bacteria > Bacteroidota > Bacteroidia > Sphingobacteriales > Sphingobacteriaceae > Mucilaginibacter. The sequence goes on from JAFDZL010000448.1 coordinate 30,834, forward strand.
GCAATTACGGCTGATTAGCGCCAAAGACGAGGGTGAGGCCTTTGAAAAGGCTTATAACATTGGCTGCCTGGGCCAGGATAGCTTCACCAACAACCGCAATGAGCCGGTGAAGTGGCAATTTATCGACGTGGCCGAACTGAATACGTTGGAGTCGCTGGGCGACGGCACTGAGCTTTATTATCAAATACACGAAGCGCCCGATCCCGAATTGTATATCGCGTGGGCGCATCATAGATCATCGTTAATAGGAGTGAGAAATTAAAGGCATACGTTTTGGCAGCAAGCACGCATACCATATTCTCCAAAATACGCATCGCGTTTTTTTGCGGGGGGCTCGTTTGGGCCGCCCTTTTGACGTATGTTGTACATAGCTTCGGGTTCACCTGGTATATTGCGTTTATTGACGGTTGCGCTTGTACGCTATTGCTCGGCGGAGCTTGCTGGCTCATCAACAACAACCTGCGTTATTATCAGCCCGGCAAAGGCAGCTACATCAATATTTTCATATGGTGCCTCGCATTGACGGCTGCCGCCACGTTTGGCTCGCGATGGGCTTTGCCATACCTTGTAAACAATACGATCTACGTCAATTTCCTGGCGCAGTCGCTTACGATACGTTTCTTCACCAATTTTTTGGCCATCGGATGGATGGCGCTTTTCAGCATGATCTGGTACTCGCAGCAGGAACAGAAGGAAAATGAAAAGCGCAAAGCTGAAGCCGAAAAGCTGGCCCGCGACGCTGAACTGTACAACCTGCGCCAGCAACTACAGCCGCACTTTTTGTTCAATAGCCTCAATTCCATCAATGCGTTGATCGGTTTTAAACCCGATGAAGCGCGGAAAATGATACACCAACTTTCCGACTTCCTGCGGGGCACATTAAAAAAAGACGACCAGCAACTGGTGCCGCTTACCGAAGAACTGGCGCATTTGCAGCTATACCTGGATATCGAAAAAGTGCGCTTTGGCCACCGCTTGCAGACCGAGATCAGCTGCGACGAACGTTGCGGCGAAGCTAAGCTGCCGGCGATGCTGCTGCAGCCTATCGTCGAAAATGCGATCAAGTTTGGCTTGTACGATACCACAGACAGCGTTACGGTTAGCATCCGCGCCGAAATGGAGGACTCTTACCTGGCGCTGATGGTGCAGAACCCATACGACCCCAAAACCGCCAAACCGCGCAAGGGTACCGGGTTCGGGCTTAGCGGCGTACAGCGCAGGCTTTATTTGCTTTTTGCCCGCACCGACCTGATTGAAACTTACGCAGATGATAATATCTTTACAACCATTATAAAAGTCCCGCAAATATGAAACGAGTATTAGTTATTGACGATGAACCTTTGGCCCGGATGGTCGTTTTGGAGTATTTGCAGGATTTTAAGGACCAGATTGAAGTTTTGCAGGAATGTAACGATGGCTTTGAGGGCTTGAAAGCCATCCAGCAATACCAGCCCGACCTGATCTTCCTGGATGTGCAGATGCCAAAGATCAATGGTTTCGAAATGCTTGAACTGGTCGATAATCCGCCCGCGGTGATCTTCACCACGGCTTTTGACGAGTATGCTATTAAAGCTTTTGAAGCACATGCAACTGACTACTTGTTAAAGCCTTTCAACAAAGAGCGTTTTCATAAAGCGGTAGAGAAATTTCTGGCGCAGGCGCCTGCTACTACCCAGCCCGCCAAACATACAGACGCCTTGCTCGAAGCAGCATCGCAATCGCCCGGGCAGCATGAACGCATCGTTGTAAAGACCGGAACAAAGGTGAAGATCATACCAGTAAGCGATGTAGAATACCTGGAAGCTGACGACGACTACGTAAGCGTTCACACCCCTGAAGGATCATTCCTGAAGAACAAGACCATGGGCTTTTTCGAGCAAACGCTCGACCCATCCCAGTTTGTGCGCGTACATCGTTCCTTTATCATCAAGATTCAGAATATAACCCGCATAGACCCTTACGAAAAGGATGCGCACATCGCTATCCTGAAATCGGGGGCGAAGATACCGGTAAGTAAGACCGGGTATGCGAAGCTGAAGCAGGTGTTGGGTATATAAATATTGTTATCTTTAATTGATGGATAACCAAACAAGCTGGACTCCCGCTCCAGAGGATAATTTATTAGGTATCACCGACAAAGGCAAGATAAATGAGATCGAGGCGAGGGGCATTGCAGCATCAGAACTTTACATTTTTCAATTGGATATTGATTCTCCGGTCTCAGTCAATTTGATACTTGAAATTCACAGGATTGCCTTTGCCGAACTTTATTCTTGGGCTGGTAAATGGCGAACAATTGACGTGGTTGTTGGGCAATTAGTGCCTCCCAAACCAACTCGGATTTTAAATCTGATTTATCAATTTATCGATAATCTCAATCAGCAAATCCTGTTGGCTAAATCACTTCATGAAAAAGTAAATGTGTTAATGTATGCGCATTATGAGTTCATCAAAATTCATCCTTTTAATAACGGAAATGGCCGAACAGGAAGAATGCTATTGAATATTGTCGCGCTCAAGTTTGGATTCAAGCCCCTGGAGCTTTACTATCGCACAGGCGCAAGCAGGAAAAATTATATTAATGCTATGAAATCGGCTGATAGTGGTGATTTCGCGCCGCTAAAAAATCTAATTACAAAAGAATTGACCACCTTTTAATTCTTCTTCTTCAAGGAGTGATATTACAATTTTCTTTACCTTAGATTTTTCGACCTCCTGATCTTCAAGCGACATCGTTGAAAATACGGTATCCGTAAGAATTTGTGTTAAAAATTCTTTTTCGCGTAACTGAGGGTATTTTTCGAAAAATTTCATTTCAATCAAAGTTACGAAAAAATTACCTATTGGGTTAACGGCAAAAGTTTAGCTTACCAAAAGCACTTTCCACGCCTCTCCTACCCTACCTTCCTCCAATAGTTGTTTAGCCTTCAGGTGCAATTGCGTTTCGCGGGTTTGATTATCGCCTATGGTAGCATCCAGTAACTCCCTGATCTCAGGTACCTGCGCGTATTCGTCGATCTGCTCGTCCGTGGGCAATCGCTCAACATTCCCTAACTGGCCCAGGTTGTTGCCGGTAAGAATTGTAGAATTACGGATAGCGAAAGGTATTGCATCAACCCCGATGCCGATATGGCGGTTGGGTTTGGCCACTTTGAACAAATTATCCTTGTTCACACGGGCATACCAATCGCCGCCGAGACGAGCTACAAGGTCAAGCTTTTGCTGATCGATCTTATTTTCGGCATCCAGTATCGCTTCGCTGATATGCATCAGTTTGATCTCCGCTAAAATCAAATTACCGGCACCATGACCTTCACCCAAAGAGATCACCTGCTGCACCAAACATTCAAATTGCACCGGCGATTCAGCTACGCGGGGTGGTTTCACCATCTCAGAAGGAATTGGTGTAAATCCGGCTTTGACAAATTCATTTACCCCTTTCGGATATTCCACGCTAGCCAGTGAAATTTGCTGCACCATGTCGTAGGTGACAATATTGATAACAACTTCAGGTACCTCGTGAATATTTTCGAGCGTGTGCTTGGTTGTTGCATCCCTTACCCTCCGCGATGGCGAAAACACACATACCGGCGGACAGGTGCTGAATAGATTGAAAAAGCTGAAAGGACTCAGGTTTACATGAC
>JAFDZL010000044.1 GCA_018266935.1 Bacteroidota bacterium
AAGGTTGCCCTCCAGTTTTTCCTTGTCAGGCGAAGACAGGTCGTCAACCGTCATCGAGGACATGTCCAATGTCACTACGCCCGAATACAATTGCCCGCAATGCATCACCAGGTCGCCCGATGATATTTTGACCGTGCCTGTGTGTGTTCCGGTCGGCTTTTCGGCTTTCCAGCCGATGGTGCTCGACGCGGTATTTACTGCCAGGACGCTTAGCCCGCCAACGGGTGCTGAATTGACTACGGGCCTGCCGCTCCATACGTGGAACACCAACAGCAGGCTAAAAAATAATGTTTTCATGTCTTTTCTGGTTTAAAAAATTCATGACAAGATTAGCCCCGCTTCAGCTTTCAATTCAAATTAAATAGACCAATGCCGCGATTAATAGACGTATATTAGAATAAGGTTTCGCCGGCAACCGTTCATCTATTAAACAGGCCGTTGGTCTATTGGGTCGGTCGTTTGTCGGTTTTATGCCCGAACATTGCAGTGATGACAAAAGATTGAATCATGAACTCACGCTGGCCGCTTAACAAAAAACTGCTTCACCTGCTATTATGGGTGATCATCACTACGATATTCCTGTATGACCGCCGCTACCTGATTTTGAAAGCGGGCCTTGGCCATTTTGCTGAATGCACCGTCGTTCGCCTCGCCCTGATCATATCACTGTGCTACTTTCACATCTTTTACCTCATACCCAAATACTTTGCGGTAAGAAAGTTTGTTGCCTACTTTTTCTTATTGGCGCTCTCGATCTGCGTGTATGTAGGTTTGCAGAGTTTGTATGATTACTACCTGTATGGCGTAGTGCTGAGCTGGACCATATACAAGGATTTTTGGGCTTCAGTTCCTTTCAACCTGCTGACAACCGCCTGGTATCTTGCCGTAACTGTAGCTTTTAAATTAAGCCTCGACTGGTACCAGCAGCGAATAGAATTAGGGCACTTACAGGATGAATTGAGGAAGAATGCGGCTATTGTAATCACCGACCACTCCGAAACTGATCATATTTTTCTAAAATCGGGTACCAAGAAGATCAAAACCTCGCTGGCATCAATTTATTACATCCAGGGGCTAAAGGACTATTCGATTATTTATACCAATGAGGGCAAGATCATCGTCAAGGGATCGCTAAAGATCGTGGAAGACCTGTTCCCGCCAAAACATTTTGTCCGCGCACATAAATCGTATATGGTTGCGAGTAATAAGATCAAGCATCTGCAGGGTAATAAGCTGGTGCTGACCAACAATGAATCGATCCCGATAGGCAGAAGCTACAAGCATTTGCTGGCTGCGAGCTGACCGCACAGGCTGATTTACGATGTACGATTAACGATTTTAGATTTTATAATGCTCTATAATCCTCCCGCACGGGGCTGAAGATGTCCAGCAGTTTGCAATCGGTAACGGCCACGCCGCTATGATAAGCTTCGGAAGGGATAATGGCATACATGCCCGGATCAAGTACCTGGGGTTCGCCGTTGACGGTCAGCTCAAATTTACCTTCCAGAACGAAAGTGTATTGCTCATGGTGATGCTTATGATGCTGCACCGCCCGGCCTGCCGCCACTTCGATAAAGTTGATGGTATTTTTGTCAGTATGGATCAATTTGGAAAAATAGCCGGGAGCGATCTCTTTAACCTTGATGTCGGCGAAATATTTGAAAATGCTGGTGTCCATTGGGAATGAATTGGGGCCTAAAGATACAACCCAGCAGTAAAACAAAAAAGGCCGCCCGATATTCAGGACGGCCTCCAACCACTATATAAACCTAACTTATTTATGAAACTGCTTATTAAGCACCGGCCAGGGCTTCCTTGCCGGTTACGATGATCTTGTTCTCCACGTTGCGGCCAACGGTTAAACCGTTGCTCTCAACCATCGAGCCGGTATTGCGGTCCATGCCGAATACTTCT
>JAFDZL010000449.1 GCA_018266935.1 Bacteroidota bacterium
TAACATAGTTCCCAATTTTGCTAACGTTTTCATTTTGTTTGTTTTAAACAGGTATTATTTAACGACAAACAAATACTGGAAAGGTTTACTTTTTTCCGCGTGTGAACTTATCCGCAACTACCAGGTCCTTACTTCCCGGAGTATATTTATAGAAGCCATTGCCCGATTTTACGCCAAGGTGCCCGGCGGTAACCATGTTCACCAATAAAGGACAGGGCGCGTATTTAGGATTTCCAAAACCATCGTGTAATACCCGCAGAATAGCCAGGCAGACGTCCAGGCCTACGAAGTCCGCCAACTGTAGCGGACCCATGGGATGCGCCATGCCTAACCGCATTACGGTATCAATTTCCTGAACGCCTGCCACACCTTCATGCAAGCTGTAAATAGCTTCATTGATCATGGGCATAAGGATACGGTTAGCCACAAAACCGGGATAGTCATTTACCTCGACCGGGTCTTTTCCGAGCCGGCGCGACAGATCCATAATAGTGTTGGTCACTTCATCGCTCGTGGCATAGCCCCGTATTACCTCTACCAGTTTCATTACCGGGACCGGGTTCATAAAATGCATGCCGATCACCTGGGCCGGATTTTTGGTAACAGAAGCGATCTGTGTAATAGATATTGAAGATGTATTGGATGCAAGGATGGTTTTTTCACCGCACATATCGCTGAGCTGCCTGAAGAGATTTAGTTTGATTTCGCGATTCTCCATCGCGGCTTCTACTACCAGGTCGGCATTGGCGGCGCCGGTTTTCAGATCGGTATAAGCGGAGATATTGGAAAGGGTAGAGGCCTTGGCAGCTTCATCTATCGCACCTTTTTTGATCTGCCTGTCAAGGTTATTACCAATGGTCTGTAATGCTTTTTGCAATGCATCGCTATTGATATCGACCAATGATACTTTAAATCCATTTTGGGCGAATGTATGCGCTATGCCATTGCCCATAGTACCCGATCCGATAACGGTGATGTTCTTCATAATTTGGTTCAGCTAATTGAATACACTAAGGTGAGATTTATAATTTATCCGGCAAAATAATTAGAGCGCAAGGAATGATCCGGCGTCAATGATTGATAGCTTGTCGACAGCCGTGTACTCCGGAAGATGGCCTAATAATTTTATGCCGGTATAGCCGAGAATGAAATCTTCGGTATAAGGTTCTTTCGGGCCGTTGAATATTAATCCTTTTACAGGAATATCATATTGTTTCAGCGCGGATATTGACAGGATTGTATGATTGATGCTCCCCAGGTAGTTCTTTGAGACCAGAACGACTTCGGCCTGCAATTTTTTAATCAGATCGATCATGAGAAACTGGTTGTTCAAAGGCACCATCAGGCCGCCCGCACCTTCGATGATCAACGCATTGTCAGTAATGGGAGCGATGATCCTACCCGGATCAATGGTTATTCCGTCTAACTCGGCCGATTTATGCGGCGAAAAGGGCTGTGTCAGCCGGTAAGCCTCAGGGTGAAACTTTGTGATGGGGTTTGAGACCAAATTCTGCACTGTCAAGGTGTCGCTATTATCCAGGTCACCAGACTGGACAGGCTTCCAATAGTCCGCTTTGAGTTTCTCAACCAAAACAGCCGAAACAATCGTTTTTCCAATACCAGTCCCGATACCGGTTACAAATATGCTTTGTTTAGCCATGTGAAAGTTTATTTAAGGTTTCCGCGAGCGCGGCGATCTCTTCAGTGGTATTATAGGAATGGAGGCATATCCTCAGCCGCTCGCTTCCAGTTGGTACGGTCGGGCTCAATATCGGGCGGATATCAAAGCCGGCGCCCTGTAGTTGTTTGGCTAATTGTCTTGTTCTTTCATTTCCACCGATCACTATACACTGTATGGCGCTGTCGCTTGGCAGAAGATTGTGTTTTGAGCCGATATTTTTTTTGAATAAGGTGATATTATCTTTCAGCTTTTGTATCTCGTTGTGTGAAGACGCAAGCAAGTCATAGGCGCATTTTACCGATGCCAGTTGATGGAAAGGAGCCGCAGTTGTATATATAAACGAACGGGAAAAGTTGATCAAATATTCACGCAATAGATTACTGCAAAGAATGATCGCCCCGTGACAGCCCAGCGCTTTCCCGAATGTTACTATCCTAGCAAAAACTTTATTTTCCAAACCAAACCGATTGGCCAGGCCATTGTAATATAGCCCCGTAGCGTGAGCTTCATCAACTATAAGTCTAGCCTGATATTTCCCGGTAAGCTCAGCTATTTCCATCATTGGCGGGGTGTCTCCGTTCATCGAGTAAACGCTTTCAATCACTACATAGCAATTGCCTTGAGCATGCTGCAGTTTTTCTTCCAGGCTTTTCAGGTCATTATGCCTGAAATTGTATCGGTTGGCGAAACTCAGCCTGGCCCCATCAATAATAGAAGCATGCGCCAGTTCATCCATTATAATCGTATCGCCTTTCTGCGGCAACGATGAGAACAGGCCAACATTGGCGTCATAACCGGAATTGTAGATCAACCCGGCTTCGGCTTTATGAAATGCTGCTATTTGCTGTTCCAGTTCTTCGGCATAGGTAGTGTTGCCGGATAACAAGCGCGAACCGGTTGACCCATTTAATGCTGCCGGTTTATCCCCGAGCTCCTTTTCGATCAGTTCCTTCAAAACTTTTGACCGTGCGAAGCCCAGGTAATCGTTCGAGCAGAAATCAATCAGGCGGCCCTCAGGTTTTAACGCCCGGTAAGTGCCTTGGGTCTTTCGTTCTTCAAGTCTTTTCCTTATGAATTCTTCGGGGTGATCCAAGTGTTATAAATTTCTGCCAAAAATAAAAAAAGCGGCACAATGGCCGCTGTTTTAAATATTTTGCTCTTAACCGAAGGTTAGTTACCACCGCCACCACCTTGCTGCATTCGGGCGCGTCTTTCATCCATCATTTTCTGATATGCAGTTGCCTGTTCAGGAGTTAAAATGGCTTTTACCTTCTCGTTTGTTGCCTGCATTAAGGGGCGCATCGCCGAAAAATCGCCGCCCGCTGTCCGGATGCTATCTACCTGTTTAGCCTGAGCCTGGTATATAGCCGTAATTTTAGCAGTCTGATCATCAGTAAGATTAAGCGCTGTCTGCAACTGCTTCGCTCTGTCTTCAGGACTTCTTCTTTGGCCGCCACCTTGTGCACGGCTAACCGCTGCAAATCCAAGCAGGATACAGCACATTATCAAAAGTTTTTTCATCATTTTAGTTTTTATATCTGATCTTTTGATAAAGTTAGTAGCAATTCGTTTAGCCGCAACCCTGTAACTTAATTGTTGCTTTGCAGTTTTGAGATCGACCGCTGCATCTGCGCCATCATCGCTGTCAGGCTTTCCATCGTCGGTTCCGGGGCAGGCGTGGGCAGTTGTGTTGAGATGTAGCCTTTTGCTTTCCAAATTTCCAGGATGTCCTCTCCATTTATTTCATAGGGTTCATACACCGGGTTATCAGATACCAGCTTCAGCTTTTTCTGCTCCTTGAATTTACCCGTAACGCGTTTATAGACCACGCCGTCGCTTTTAGATACGACCACATAAGTGTCGCCCGATTTAAGGTCGCCCCAGTTCTCCAGGTATTCGCCTATTATAATAGTACCCGAAGGCAAAGGCAGCATTGAGTCGCCTTTGATCTCGAATGCGCGGAAGGTTCCGTTTTTAAACATGGGCAGATAAAACTTAGGTAGTTGCGCCACATATTCAGGGTCGGCATAACCGTTCAGGTATCCTGCGCTTGCCTTTAAAGGTACCATTTCTATGTTCTCATTATCATCTTTATCTACCGAAATGCTTAGGATCCGCAAGTTGGCCGGGTCGCCTTTGGGCTTGGGTACCCATTTTTCATTGATGGTTTCGTTGATGAAATCGTCAATGGTGATCTCGAAGAAGGTTGCCATGTGCTTTAACAACTCGTATTTGGGTTCAGCACGCTCTTCTTCGTAAGCGCCTACTAGTGACCTTTTTATTCCGATCTGATCGGCAAATTGCTGTTGCGTAAGGCCTTTTTTCTTCCGGAGGAATTTAATATTTGACGAAATAATTGACATAAAATTTGGAATTGCTAAAATTATTAGTAATTTTATGCTCATAAAATTAGTAAAAGTTTTTTAAACACCAAATTTTTTATTCAAATGAAGCGCTATATCTATATCATAACCGATCGCAACAGGAACAACCTGCATGTCGGCTTATGCTCAGACCTGACCAAGACCCTGCAATTTTACCGTGAAATGCCGACCCTGTTTTTTGATAGTTCGCAGCAATTGAACAGGCTGGTGTACTTTGAAGAGATCAGGAATGAGGAGCAGGCAATGGAGCGCTTCAAATTTGTAAGCACTTTTACGCGTCCTCAAAAAGAAAAGATGATCAGATCTGTAAATCCTGACTGGATAGATCTGACCATCGGTTTGAATTTTGAAAATACGATGAAAGCAAGGCCAATGATGCGCCCATCGGTAAGCGCGGCCCGCAAACTGGTTACTTTTTGATGAATTTGAGCGCGCCCGAGTTCATGCAGTAACGTTTGCCACCGCGGTCGGCAGGACCGTCGTCAAACACATGTCCCAGGTGAAGGCCCGTGCTTTTTTCCACCACCTCATCACGAACCATGCCGTAGCTCCTGTCCTCTACGATCTCGATCTTTGAAGGATCCACAGGTTTTACGAAACTTGGCCAGCCGGTATGACTGTCATATTTGTCATCCGAGGTAAATAAAACTTCTCCGGTAGCCGCGCTCACATAGACGCCTTTTTCGTGATTGTTCCAGTAAGCATTGTTGAACGCAGGTTCGGTGCCCTTTTCAACCATTATTTCATATTGATTAGGTGTCAATATCTTTTTCCAATCGGCAGCCGATTTCTTCTTTGATTGTGCGCTGCCGGTTTGCGCGCTAAATGTCACGATGGCGCAAATTGCTGTGAGTATTGTTGCTATCTTTTTCATACTACAATCTACGAAGCAAAACCGGGCGCGGTTTGCTAATGAAATGTCATTGTTTTGGCTTCGGCTGCAAAACAGCGTTTACTAAGAAAAGCATGCCGTTGTTCTGTTCGATATCCAGCCGGGTTATAATACTCTGACCACCATTGTCGTCGGTGAGCACAATGTTCCTGTTCTCGTTGATACGTGCCGTAAGGTTGCCTCCGGCGAGTGTCGTAAAAGTCGCCTGTCCGTTACCGGCTTTGATCTCCCTTTCCATGTCTTTTGAAGTAAGCTTGCCCCGGACAATATGGTTATTGACCAGGTTTGCGAGATCAGTCTTATGATTCGGCGCAAGTAACGTATCTAATGTACCCGGTGCCAGTTTGTCAAAGGCCCGGTTTATGGGCGCAAAAAAAGTGATCGTGCCGGTACTTAAATCATTAGCGAGGCGTGCTGAATCGATGAGTCTTAGCAGTGTGCTCCACTGAGGCGCCTGTGAAATCTTTTCGATAAGATTTTTCGACGGCGACATGAGTATCCCATCGACATTCTTCGCTTTGGGTAATTTAATCACCGAATCTGTTTTCTGCGCGAAAACAAAAGTCGTGTTCAAAAGCAGCGCTATAATAATTAGCTTTTTCATTTAAAATTACCATCCAGGTGTAAAGCCCAGGCCGAATACAGGCTTACCTATATCTGTCCTGTTGATCGGCCACGCCAGGTAGGGTTCCAGTATAAAATATCCAAACAGGTTCACCCTTAAAGAAACACCGGTGCTGAACGCGGGCACTTTTGAATAGGTATTTACCGTTACCGGATTACCGTTCGTATCTGTTTCCTGAACGCTTTTAAGCAGGGTTGGGTTTGTTTGGAATTCAATTTTGTCACCCTGGCTCCAGGCTAAACCTGCATCACAGAAAAAGTTTAATTCGCTAAATAATACTCTGGATTTGATGGCCGATAGCTTCTCGGGCCCGGTAAACGGAAGCCTGACCTCGAAATTGGCCATGGCGATGCGCTGACCGGAAAGATCGTTGATCGTAAAATTATTGGTAGGTGTTTTGTTGCTTCCTGTATAAAAGGTTTGAGCCTCATAGCCCCTGATGTAAAAAGGATATCCAAGGTACAACGGATATAGATTCCCGACTTCTCCAAATCTGCCGTACATATATAAACGCCCGGCAAAAGTAACCGGCGCCACGCGGATGTATTTGCGCACGTCAATAGTAGGGGCAAAAAACTGGTAAGTCCCAAAATCGTATTCCGCCTGGAGACGATAACGGAACCCATTTAACGGCGAGGCGACACCGAAATAGGAATTGTCTCCCACCAATGCGGTGTTCACATTATAAATAGTAAATGGCGTCAATTGGAAACCATTATTCTCGTTGTTGTATTGGGAGTTAGGTACGTGTGTATGGAAGCTGTTTATGTAATTGCCGAGTGTATCGTACACCGTACTATACCTGTCAACCCGGTAATAATAATGCGAAACGCCTGTACCAAACTCGATGCGATTAACTTTAGATAACGGGTAAGACGTAAACAAGCCGATTTGATCTTCAAAGGTGCGTATGATGTCATAGTTTTCCTCAAAAGCCGGAATGGTCGTGGTATTATTTATTTGGTAATTCAACGCTTCATAGCTATAATTTGCAAACTGGAATGGGATATGCGATACTGATACGCCAAAGTTCCACCGTCCCTGCTGGTTGATATAGACGAACTGCCCGCCGAAATCATATACCTGCCCATTCACAGCCAGGCCGGCATAGATCAGATTGTGTCCTAATATATCACTGAAAACACCCTGTACGCCGCTTGAGAGGCCCGCACCGAACTGACTGATCGAAGCGCCCACGCCGCTGCTGGCAAGGTAATCCAGCTTAAACTGTGGTTTGTAAGGCGTCAGCTTAATTGAGTCGGCTGGTATCCTTTTATAAGCGAGGAAATTGTTCAGGTTCGAATTGATCAGGTCCACACCGACCGAACGGAAAGGCGGCAGCATAGCTGCGTCATAATTTGTAGCCTGCGGATCGACAACTTTTGCCGTGAATTCAGCGGCCTTAGCATTATACAGAAAATATTTTTGCGCGAAATAGTAGGAATAAACAATATCGTTGTTATTGGATATGCTGATCGCGGGTGAATATTCAGTAATACCGCATATCCCGGTAAATAAGTTGGTCATTTGTTCTACCCGTCCCGTAGCAAGCGTATAGCGGTACATATTGCGGAAACCATCCCGGTTCGACAGGAAATAGATCTGCTTATCATCCGGCGAATATTGAGGATCGAGGTTGTTGGCGCCGTCAAATACTTTGATGTCGGTAATTTTGCCTGTAGTCAGGTCAAGCTCGGCAAGATTAAAAGATATGTCTTGCGACAGCGATTTATCATAAGTGGTTCGGTCGCTGGCGAATATGATCTTTTTTCCATCGTGTGAAAAGGATGGCTGATAATCCGAGTATTTATCATTAGTCAGTTGGGTCACCTGTTTTGTATTGAAATTGTACATGTACAAGTCTCCCTGACCTTCCGACAAGCCTTGGAAAACGACATTGTTCCCGTCCGGGGACCAACTCAGGTTGCTGAACTGCTCGGCTTTGCCCATCGAAATATCATCAAGGACGCGGCCATCGGGGATACTGATCACCAGCATCCGGTTGCGCCCGTGGCTGAATACACTGAATGCGAATTTTTTGCTGTCCGGCGACCAGGTTCCTGCAGATTCTATGAAGTTGAATTCGTCAATCCGCGTATTGGATATCTTGCTGGTCAGCTTTTTCAGAACCCGCCCGGTATTTGCGTTAGCGAGATACAAATCGACTGTAAACAGGTCTTTCTCTGACAGGAACGCCAGGTATTTACCATCAGGACTTATAGCCGGCGCCACGTTCATTTCACCCGAATTCTTGTTGTCGATTATTCTTTTACCAACCGGGTTCTGTACGGTGTCTTTAAGCAATGGTTTATAAGCCGTCGAAATAGCGTTCTTCCACAAATTCGAAAGCGTTTTATCGTCATAACCAAAGGTTCGCCGAATACCGTACTCCAGACCGTACTTAGCCGTGTTTTTAAAGAACGGCACGATCACGGTATCGCCGTAGGTCGAACCTACGAATGACCAGAAGGCCTCGCCATAACGATACGGGAAATATTTGTTGGTCGTGGTCAAGTCGCGGATTGTAGGGATGTTCTTGTTTAGGTAGGCGTCCCTCATCCACATAGCTGTGAAGGCATCCTTCTTACCCAATGAAAGGTATTCCGCCATCCCCTCGATCATCCAAAGCGGCATATTGCCGAGGTTCTCATAGCTGCTGGAATCATGGCCGAGCAGCGTGTGATACTGGAAGGCGTGAACCAACTCGTGACCGATCACATGCCGGGTGGTTTGGTTGGTCTCCATTATCGGCATTACAACACGGTTTTTTAAGCCCTCGGTTACGCCACCCGTTCCTACGCCGATATCGCCGTCAATAGCTGTCGTTTGCTCAAAATCGGGGTGATCAGCATATAAAATGATCGGGTTTGGTTTTTTGAACGTATCCCTGAAAACCTGCTGGTGTATGGTGTACCAAACTTCGCTCTCCTGCGCGAAACGCTTGATCAGGCTATCGTTTTTAAAGTAATAGTATATTTCGAAGTGCGGCGTACGGTAAACCTTGAATTTCAGGTTTTTATACCGAACCTTATTTTGTCCGAAATACTGTGCGCTGGCATTCGTGCTTAAGAATAAAGCCGCTGCAAAGCATAGCAGGATAGCGGAATATCGTCGAATAAAATTAGTGTAACGTTTATTCATAACCAGTTCGCGGAGTATAGGGCTAAATTTCAATTGGAATTACTGCGTCAATATAACAGTTCAACGCCATAGATTATTATTCGGGGCCATAATTTAACAATTCAAATACGCTCTCAATGTTCCTTCAGTTGCTCAGTAGGTTTGTTTTCAGGGTTTTGCCCTTCATCAGGGATCTTAATTCCGGCAGTATCCCGCGGCATAGCCAGGCTATCATCCACGGTAACCCCGGTATCGATCCTCGGCGACGGACAATCATACTCTTTGGTGATCTTCACCCATGGTTTAGGGAACATGCCATAGGTATAACCGCTTTGAGGATCAGCATAAACCTTTTGCATAAAGGCGCCGAAGATGGGCAAGGCAGTGTGTGACCCTTCTCCGGTTTCGGAACTGGTAAAATGTACGGTCCGGTCGTCGCAGCCTACCCAAATGCCCGTTACCAGGTCTTTGGTTATGCCCATGTACCAGCCGTCAACATATTTTGACGACGTACCTGTTTTACCACCTATCTGGTTGTCCTTTTTCCATAAACCCGGATATTCCCACAATGCCTGCGAGGTGCCGCCCGGTTCTTCCATGCCCCCCCTGAACATATAGAGCATCAGCCAGGCGGTTTCTTCGCTCAGCACTCTTTCTTTTTTCAATTTGAACTCGGCTACGGTGTTGCCGTCCTGGTCCAGTATCTTGCTGACCAATATCGGGTCGATCCGCTCGCCATGATTCAGGAATGTGCTATAAGCGCGGGCCATCTCATAAACGGACACATCGTTCGTGCCGAGCGAAACAGAAGGAACAGATTTCAACGGACTTTCTATACCGCATTTGTGCGCGTACTGAACGATCTTATCCCAGCCCACTTTCTCGGTCACCTGCGCGGTTATGGAATTTACCGATTTCCCCATGGCCCAGCGCAGCGACATATCCATGTAGCTGAAATGGAAATCGGCATTCTGCGGCGACCATACATCGGGTTTGCCATTGTCCACAAAATTGATGGACACCGGTTTGTCCGTAAACTTATCGCATGGTGTAAAGCCATTGTCCAAAGCAGTTACGTAAGCGAATGGCTTGAATGTCGAACCCGCTTGCCGCTTGGACTGATTCACATGGTCATAATGAAAATAGCGGTGATCTATACCGCCCACCCAAACTTTAATCTTGCCGGTCGATGGTTCTATGGTGATCATTCCCGTGTTCAATATCTTCGCGTAATACTTAATAGAATCAGTGCTTGACATTGTGGTATCCCTGTCGCCATGCCATGAAAATATCTTCATCCTCTTCTTTCTCTCAAAGTATTGTTTGATCTGGACCGTATCGCCATTGTATTTCTTCTCGAGCAGTCGATAAACAGGCAGGTGTTGTTCCGCCTTTTGAACGAAATCAGGAATTATATTGCCGCTAAGGTCGCGCCAGGGGATCTTGTTGCCCCACAGATCATAAAAGCGCTTTTGCAGCATTTTCATTTTCTCTGCTACGGCTTCTTCAGCGTATTGCTGCAGCCGTGAATCGATTGTGGTATATATCTTCAAACCATCTTCGTAAAGGTCGTACCCGTTTTGTTTACACCACTTATCTAACCATTTTTCAACGGCGTCGCGCAGGTATGAGTCGCCTTGTGATTCGTCTTCCACATAGCTCAGGTCGAGGCCGAGCGGCTGTTTGATGTCTTTTGCATAATGAGCACGGGTCACGTAGCCATATTTTTCCATTTGCCCGAGCACCGTGTTCCGCCGCTCGAGGCTCTTTTCCGGGTTGCGTATAGGGTTATAGGTCGATGTCGCCTTCAGCATGCCGATCAGCGTCGCTGCCTGGGCCTCCGAAACTGAATCAGGCGCTCTGTTAAAGTATTTAAGCGAAGCCGCTTTGATACCGAATGTATTGTTCCCGAAGGGTACAGTATTGAAATATAGCGCCAATATTTGTGGTTTAGAATAAACGTGTTCTATCTCGAAGGCTGTCAGCCATTCTTTACATTTATAAACAACAGTACTGATGACTGGGATATGCCTGAATAATCCCTGTGATTTCTTTTTGCGGGTCTCAAAAAGGTTTTTGGCTAATTGCTGGGTGATCGTGCTGGCGCCGCGCCTGTCGCCTTTTGCGGTCGAGAGCACGCTAGTGAAGAAACCGTAAAAATCGACGCCGCTATGCCGGTAGAAACGCACATCTTCCGTCGCTACCAGGGCGTCGACCAGGTTTACCGAAATATTTTTGAATTCAACAGGCGAGCGATTTTCCTTATAATATCTGCCGATCAGTTTGCCATCGGAATAGTAAACCTCGGACGCAACAGACAATGAAGGATTTCGGATTTCATCCATCGTGGGCGAGTAGCCGAAAAGCCAAAGGAAGTTAAGCTCTATGGCGCAGAAGAAGATGATAACAAAATAGACGAGTATAGTTGTATAGCGAAGAAACTTGTTCTTTATTTCTTTAAACATTGGGTAAAGATGTGAAATATGCCTTAAATGATGGCACAGAAGGCAAATATAACTAACGGAACATTACGCGTTAAATTTTAACTTAGTATCAAAAGCAAATTTTGACCGCTAATGTTATAAAATCATGAACCATATATCAGATCGTTTTAAAGTTACCGGTGACAAGGATTTTTCATTTGAAGATTTTGATCCGGCTTATACCGGCGATTATAAGAAGAACGACGCCGATAAAGTGTTGGCTGAGCTCATTAGCCGTACAGCTGATGCAGAAACTGAGCTGTACGCATCAAACAGATACGCCCTGCTGATCATTTTCCAGGCTATGGACGCAGCAGGTAAGGACAGCGCAATTAAACATACCATGTCTGGCCTCAATCCCCAGGGATGCCAGGTTTATAGTTTTAAGCAACCGAGCACAGGTGAGCTGGACCATGACTTTCTCTGGCGGCATTATAAGGCTTTACCTGAACGTGGGAAAATAGGTATCCATAACCGTTCACACTACGAGAACGTGCTGGTCACAAAAGTTCACCCTGAATTGCTGGAGCATGAGGACCTGCCGGAAAGCGTTAACCTCAAAAAGATGGGGAAAGATTTTTGGAAACAGCGTTACAAAAGCATCCGCGATTTTGAGGAGCATTTGCATTATAATGGAACGGTGATCATTAAATTCTTTTTGCACGTTTCGAAAGACGAGCAAAAGAAGCGTTTTTTAGAACGTATCGATGACCAAACCAAAAACTGGAAGTTTTCAGCCTCAGACGTGGAAGAACGTAAATACTGGGATGATTATATGGAAGCATACAAACAATGCATACAGGAGACGGCTACAACGGAAAATCCCTGGTACATCATCCCGGCTGATAAGAAATGGTTTACACGAATTGCGCTTTCAACCATAATTCTTGACCATCTGCGCGGTTTGAGGCTCAAATACCCTAAACTGCCGCCGGATGAGAAACAAAAGCTGAAAGAAATAAAGGAAAAGCTTCAAAATGAATAGAGGCGCCTTAACCGCGCCTCTATCTGTTATCCAGGTAAACTAAAATTCAAATGCCGGGGAACATCGTTTGGGCTTTTTCGCCTATGAGCGGAATAGGCTTCTTCTGCCCGTTGATAGCGCCTATAAACCCAAGCAGCCAAAGCACAAAAAAGCCAATACCAACTATCCAGATTATTGTGCCGGCCAGTTCGAGCATCGCAAGCGATGTAAAAAAGAATGCTACTATGACGACCCTCCAGATTACATAAAAAGCAATGTAAATAATGTGCAAAAGCAGCGTTTGTCTAAGCTGGTAGCTTCCGAGCTCGGTCTTTTTCTCATTGTGCATAGCGAAGTAGGCGACGAACCAGCCTATAATTGTAATGTAACTGATAATACCTGCATTTTTCCCATTATCAGTAGTTGCAGTGTTGTTTTCCTGATCCATGATACTTAGTTATTTAGGTTTGATTAGTTGAGTAAATATAACTAATTATCAGAAAGATACAAGTTTTATTCAATGCTTATTTCATCGGCAAAAATGTAGGACGGCTGGCCTTTACTCTCGTGCCAATCGGGGAGCGGCCCGTATTGTTTGGCGATGATTTTGATATAACGGGCTTTCGTATTCAAGTCGGCTTTGAACTCCTGGGTTTGTATGTTCAGATCTTCAATATCGACTTTGGTATTGATCGATGCCGCAAGTTTGTAGTTGGCGCCATCGTCAGAGACCCAATATTCAACGACCTTCGGGAATACGATCCATGATTTGGTATCCTGTAACGTTCCCAGGCTGATTGTCTTTACAGGTTTTGACTGCCCCATATCAACAACAGCCACCATGTCGTTACCCTGGTAACCCTGCCAGTGACCCAGCCTCCAGTTTACTTTGCCATGCAAGCCGTCTATCAAACTTTGGTCGCCCTCGGCAGGATAGTTAGATAAATATTTGGTCAGCAGCGTTAATTTGATATCATCCCTGATCCTGTAAAAGCTGCCTTCATTCACGAAACTCGATCTTCCATTCTTTATGGCGATAGCTTTAACCGTTGCGTTTGCTGATATAGTTATCGGGTTAGTATAAAGCGCGGACGATGCGGTAGGAGCCGAACCATCGGTCGTATAATATATTTTGGCATCCTTGTTAAAACTTTTGATCTGCAGGTCGAATGGCTTTCTGAAGGTTGGCGACGAATTCAGGAAGTAAGGGTTGGATACGATCAGGCTGTCGTTGATCGCTGATGTAGATTTTTCGAGATCCTGAATAAAAAGCTTATTTAACAGCTTGCCGGTCAGCACGTCCCATTCGCCGCCTTGCTGTATCACCTTATCATCTATATAAAGCTTGTCGTACGGATTTTTGTTCAACGTCATCCCCTGTATAAATTTATTATCGAACCCCACGCCGGAACCCGAATTGGTGATGGTAAAATTTTTGCCGTTCTCCAGGTAAATAACCGCCTTATCAAACTGTGGGAAACCCACCTGGTATTCCGTCTGCCCCGGAGCGATGGTATAAATACCCAACGCACTCATTACGTACCAGGCAGACATTTGCCCGCAATCTTCGTTACCTGCGAGGCCGTCGGGCAGAATGCTATATTCTTCTCTCATTATTTTATTGATGTAAGACTGCGTCTTCTCAGGCGAATTGGTGAAATTGTACAGGTAAGCGATATGATGGCTCGGCTCATTGCCGTGTGCATACTGACCGATAAGGCCGGTAACGTCAGCCTGTTCGCGGCCGCTCAATTTGGCATCAGTTGTGAACAATTCATCCAGTTTTGCTTCGAACTTATCCCGACCTCCCATGCGTTTGATCAGACCATCAACATCCTGCGGAACGGAAAAGGAGTATTGCCATCCGTTGCCTTCCGTATAATTATTGTTAATATCGGTGGGATCAAATGGCGTGTACCAGCCGCCGTCCGCACGGGCCTGCATGAAACCATCCTGATCATTGAATGCATTCTTCCAGTATTGCGCTCTTTTGATGAATTCGGCATAGTCCTGCGGCTTATTCAGCATTTTCGCCATCTGTGCAATACACCAGTCATCGTAGGCATAATCCAGCGTTTTCGAAACGGACTCGGGCTCATCGTCGGCCAATACGACGCCGTTTTTTCGATAACTGTCCAGGCCGAACTGGCTACGGTTCACAGCCGCTTTCATCGCCGTAAATGCTTCTTCGGCATCAAAGCCTCTAATCCCTTTGGCATAGGCATCTACAATAACGGGGATAGAATGGTTACCAACCATGCAATAGGTCTCATTTGACGCCAGCGGCCATATCGGTAACAGCCCGCCCTGCTCATACATCGCCAAAAAGCTTTTGATAAAATCGAGCATTCGTTTGCGGTCTATGATCGTAAATAAAGGGTTTTCGGCCCTATAAGTATCCCACAGCGAGAAGACGGTGTAATAATCAAAACCGTTCGCCGTATGTATCTTCTGATCCATCCCGCGGTATTGTCCATCGACGTCGCTATAAACGTTTGGCGCAAGCATGCAATGGTACAATGCGGTGTAAAAAACGGTTTGCTTGATCCTGGACCAATCGGTAACCGCGGGCTGTTTCTGTTGCTGGGGGCGGTTATAGCCTGTCGGGTTGTACCCGCCTGACTGATATTGTTGTGTTCGGGCTGCCTGGGATATTTCAGGCGCCCCGCCTTCAACCTGGATTTTATTCAATTCGCTATTCCAGGAAGCTTTTGCGGCTTTTTCGACTTTTTTGAAGTCGAAATCGGGCACTTCGGCGTCGAGATTTTTTAACGCGCCATCCGTACTTACGGACGATATACCCACCTTTGAAACCACTTCGCCGGGGTTGTCAAACTGGATATACATCTTTACATTCTTGCCTTGCACCTTGTTTTGCCCCGCCTGTATTTTGTCATCAAGCGCGATGCCGTAAGTTTTGAAGGGTTTTGAAAATTTGGCATAAAAATAAATGTACTGATCCTGCGCCCATGACTTTGATTCCCTGAAACCACGTATTTCGTGATCATTTACCACCTCGATCCACGAATCCAGCACCTGATCGCGGTGCTGCAGGTCGATGATGATATTGGCCTGCCTGGTGCCCGGGTATTTATACCGGTGTACCCCGACACGCCTGGTAGCCGTCAATTCAACATCGATATTGTACTTATCCAGCCTGGTTTTATAATATCCGGGAGAAGCCGACTCGTTCTTCTTTTTAAAACCCGACATATATTCCGTGTTTTTAAATTGCGGGTCGCCCGTCGTCGGCATAAACAGAACGTCGCAGTAATCTGCAATACCCGTACCGCTTAGGTGCGTATGGGAGAAACCGTAAACCAAAGTGTCGGTGTAATAATAGCCTGAGCAGCCGTCCCAGCCCTCTAAACGGGTGTCGGGGCTTAATTGGACCATACCGAAAGGAACCACGGCACCCGGATAAGTGTGCCCGTGACCTCCCGTGCCGATAAAGACATTCACCAATTTGGTATAATCGTTTTTCTTTTTTTGCGCGAATGTGGCGACAGAGATCAATAAGAATGCAGGCAGAATACGGGATAGAAGCCTCATGGAATTTTGGTATTGTGTTAAGAAATCAGCGCAAATAAAGCACTAAAACACCAAATTTCAATAAAAATGACGAGCCCGCATCAATTCAGGCGGGCGTCGTATTCGGATCCTTGATCACGAAGGTATCCGCGTCTTTCAGGAAAGGGAGAGTCCGCCTGGTACGTTCCAGTTCATCCGCGCTGATCGAGAAGGTGTAAACATCTTCCTCGTCGCGTTTGTAATAGATCACATTACCGTTGGGACTTACGCAGGTTGAATCGCCGGAGTGATAAACTTCGTTACCGTCATGGCCCACACGATTCAGGCCGATCACATAGGCCTGGTTTTCTACCGCGCGGGCGGGGAGGAGCGTGCGCCAGTGCAGCGCTCGCTTTTCAGGCCAGTTGGCTACTACGATGAGCAGGTCATAAGCCGCGTTCACATTGCGCAGCCATACCGGGAAACGTAAATCGTAGCATACCACCGGGCAGATCTTCCAGCCCTTCAGATCTACTATTAGTTTTTTCTTTCCCGCTGTGTAAGTATGCTGCTCTTTGGCAAGCGTAAAAAGATGCCTTTTATCATAATAATTATAGGAACCATCGGCACGCATCCAAATCAGCCTGTTATAGCAGTTACCTTCTTCTGTGATGATAATGCTTCCGGTAACCACGCAATCAAATTGTTTGGCCATTTTGTGCATCCAATGCATGGTTTTGCCGTTCATCGGCTCTGCAAGTGAGGCTGCGTTCATGGTGAAACCAGTGCTGAACATTTCCGGTAAAACAATTAGGTCGGTTTTTTCACGGATGCCGCCGCTTAAACGTAAGCCAATGTTTTGCAGATTCTTATCAATGTTTTCCCAGAACAGGTAGCCCTGGAAAAGGCTGATCTTCAAGTTTTCCATGCCAATTAGGGGTTTCTCAATGGTTAAAAAATGTTACTCAAAGTTACACTTTTATTAATCTTTCAATAGCATTATCTAAAGTTTGTTGTTTTTTTGCAAAACAAAATCTTAAAACATGGTGGTCGGTAGCCTTACTATAGAATACCGAAACAGGTATAACGGCTACGCCGAACTCCTTTGTCAGCCTTAGTGCAAAATCACTGTCCTTCTCATCGGTTATCCGATTATACCTCACTGATTGAAAGTAAGTTCCGGCACAGGGTAATAGTTCAAAACGAGTACTTTCCAGTCCATTTCTGAAATAGTCGCGTTTTTCGGTAAAAAACTCAGGAAGATCGAGATAATGGCGCTCATTTTTTAGATATTCGGCAATGCCGGCCTGTACAGCAGAGCTTACGCAAAACACCAGGAATTGGTGCACTTTCCTGAATTCGCTCATTAACGGGGCAGGGGCCATGCAATAGCCCACCTTCCATCCGGTGGCATGAAACGGTTTGCCAAAGGAAGCCACAACGAAACTCCGCTCTCTTAACTCAGGATATCGTGCCATGCCGTGATGAGTTTGCCCGTCATAGATCAGGTGCTCATAGACTTCGTCGCTCAGGATAAAAATATCGCGATTTTTTACGATTGCCGATAGCGCATCAATATCTTCTTTTTGCAGGATGGTAGCGGTAGGATTGTGCGGCGTATTCAGAATGATCATCCTGGTACGGTTGTTCACGAGCTTCTTTACCAGGTCCCACCTGATGTGGTAGTCTGGTGGTTCAAGCTCGAGTGCTTTTACGACCCCACCTGCTATTTTAATAGCAGGAGCGTAACAATCAAAAGCAGGTTCAAAAATAATCACCTCATCATTTGGATTGATAACTGCGGTGATAGCGGTATAAATAGCCTGCGTACCGCCTGCCGTTATCGTGATCTCGGTATCAGGATTGTAGTATGCGCCATATAATTTCTCAGTTTTTTTGCTGATCTCTTCCCTAAGCGGCATATAACCTGCCATTGGCGCATATTGGTTAAAGCCATTCTTCATGGACTGGTTCACCAGTTCAATAAGTTCAGGAGATGTTTCATAATCAGGGAAGCCCTGCGAAAGGTTGATAGCGCCTACTTCGGCGGCCAGCGCCGACATAACGGTGAATATGGTTGTCCCTGCGCCGGGAAGTTTCGAATTAACAGATATCATGGGAAGGCTAAAGTAGTTAAAATAAGTCGTTAAATACCGATAGCCGACAGCAGTGCCTGTTAGATAGGAATGACTTATTTGAAACTCAATAATATTTTGAATATTAACTATTTATGCTATAAATTTATATGTAACAAACTTGTTATAAACCATTAAAACCAAACCAACATGAAAAAAGTTATCGTGGCTATTTGCATGGCTGTTTCCTGGGCAGGAATATGCCATGCGCAGAACACTGCGCCTTACAAGGCCGGTTATTCATCAAAATTTACTATTGCCGATGAGTCGTACGCCAACAAAATCTTAACGCTTTGGAAAGATTATGAGGATAATGTGCTTGACCGGCATATTGACTGGTTTGCTGATACGGTTTCAATGACATTGGCTAACGGTCAAACCGTGAAAGGCAAGGCCGCTAATTTAGCCGGGGTAAAGGCGTATAGGGGATCGCTCAAGGATATGAAAATATCGATGGATGCCTGGGTAAGCTTGAAAAGCGACCGGGGCCAAAATGTAGTATGTGTTTGGGGAACCGAGGATTTTACCGGACCGGATGGTAAGCATACCATTCAGCATTTGCACGAAGTTTGGGGATTCAATAAAGATGGCAAAGTTGATATTATGCTTCAATATTTACAGCCCGGCGGTGCAATGTAATATACGTAAGGGTATTTAAAGGCTGCCTGTAGGGCGGCCTTTTTGTTTTTATCAGCGTGCTGTAAACGTTCACCTTTAAGTTTTTAGCTTTGCGCTGTAATACCTAATTTAGTCGGATGAAGCTTCAGCGTTACCTTTACTTAGGATTATTATTGACCATTTTTCTATCCTGCAATTCCAAAAAGAGCGGTGTGCCGGTCGTGGGTTTTGTGGATGCGTTTGAGGACGTAACCGTCGGGCAGGCTCGGACTGGTTTTACAAATGCTTTAAAGCAAAATGGTCTTAGCGAGGAGAAAGGAAACCTTAAAATCGAATATAAGAACGCGCAGAATGATCAGCCAACTTTATCTCTTATCGTTAACCAGTTTGTGTCTGAAAAGGTCGACCTGATGGCGACGTGTACTACTTTGTCCACTATTACAGCCCTTCAAAAAACCAAAACAATACCCGTTTTTGCCATGGTTTCGCCGGTGCCGTCCCGTATGAACGTTTTAAGCTCGACAGGTGCCGCACCTCCAAACCTGTTCGGCGCATTGGAAGATTTAAATTATATTGATACGTCGTTCAACATAATCACCACGCTATTAAAACCTAAAGGCAACAAGCTGGTTATAGGCATGATATACAACCAGTCCGAGCCGCAATCTGTCGACGCAGTGAACCGCATCAAAGGGCTCGCCGCAAAGTCAAATGTCAGCCTTGAGGTATTACCGCTGAACAATTCTGCCGACGCGCAATTGGTTACAAAGTCATTGTTGTCAAGAAACATTGACTCCTTTTTCGCATTGCCGGATAACAGTGTCTTTGCGTCTTTTGAAACCATTGTAAAAAACTGTAATCAGGCCAACGTACCCGTTTTTACTAGTGAAGCAGGATTGGTCAAACTTGGCGCTGTGGCTGCTTACGGAGCTGACATGTATCAATGGGGTTACCAGGCCGGTGAGCAGGCGGCGCAATATTTAAGGATACACAAAACCGACGGCCTAAAATGGGAAATGGTCAAGGTGCGCAAACGTGTTTATAATCCCGAAGCTGCTGCAAAATATCATATCTCGATTCCATCCAATTTCGAAGCGCTTAAATAATGGATTATTATCTTTCTGCTCTTTTACAGGGACTTTGTTTTTCCGCCATCGCACTCGGGATATTCATCTCCATGAAAATATTCAACATTCCGGACATTACTACCGACGGCAGCTACACTTTGGGTGGCGCAGTTACTGCTAAATTGCTAATGATGCATCAGTCTGTATTCGTTGTACTTCCTATAGTGGCAGCCGCAGGAGCATTGGCAGGGACCTGCACCGGATTGATTCATACCAAACTGAAGATAAATGCTTTACTTGCCGGTATATTAGTGATGTTAGCCCTGCGTTCGATCAACCTGATTTTAATGGGGCGTTCCAATATACCGTTAATAAATACCTCGTCACTTTTTACTATTATCAACTTGAGTAGTAATCCCAATCAAAATACGCTATTTGTTATAGTAGTCTTTGTCGTATTGATAACACTGCTAATAGGCTATTTGCTGAAGACTGATTTTGGGATCGCTATGCGCGCCACCGGAAATAGCGAATCCATGATAAGGGCACTTGGCGTTAATACAGATCGCATGAAGATCATTGGCCTGGCATTGGCTAACTCATTAACTGCACTTAGCGGGTTTCTGATTACACAATTTCAGGGTTTTGCTGACATTAATATGGGGATCGGTATTGTTATAGTGGGATTGGGTTCGGTTATTATTGCGGAAACACTGATAAATTGGTTAAAGATAACGGCTGTCTGGCTTACCCTTGT